>JAYVLR010000287.1:0-6533 GCA_043759395.1 Thiobacillaceae bacterium | reverse complement strand
TGGTGAATTGCGAAATTCCGTGGCCCAGGTTGAATACGTGGCCGTTGCCCGTGCCGTAACTTTCGAGCACGCGCCCCACTTCGGTACGAATGCTGTCCGGGGTGCCAAATAATGCAAACGGGTCGAGGTTGCCTTGCAGCGCGACTTTGTCGCCGATGCGCCGACGGGCTTCGCCGATGTCGGTGCTCCAGTCCAGCCCCACCGCGTCGGCACCGATATTGGCGATGGCTTCCAGCCAGTTGCCGCCGCCTTTGGTGAAAACCACGCATGGCACCCGCCGATCTTCGCGTTGTTTGATCAGGCCTTCGACAATACGTTGCATATATGACAGGGAAAATTCTTTGTACGCATGCGGCGTGAGGCTGCCGCCCCAGGTGTCAAAAATCATCACCGCCTGCGCGCCCGCTTCAATCTGCGCATTCAGATAATCGGTGACGGCCCGGGTGTTCACTTCCAGGATGCGATGCAGCAAATCGGGGCGCGCATACAGCATGGTTTTGATGTGGCGGAAATCGTCCGAACCGCCGCCTTCGACCATGTAGCACGCCAGCGTAAACGGGCTGCCAGAAAAGCCGATCAGCGGCACCGATCCATCCAGCGCGCGGCGGATCGAGCGCACCGCATCCATTACGTAGCCGAGTTTATCGGTGGGGTCGGGCGCGGTCAGGTCGCGGATTTCCCATTCGTCGCGCAAGGGCCGCTCAAAGCGCGGGCCTTCGCCCTGGGCAAAATACAAGCCCAGCCCCATCGCATCGGGGACGGTGAGAATGTCGGAGAACAGAATGGCGGCATCGAGCGGATAACGCGCCAGCGGTTGCAGCGTCACCTCGGTGGCCAGATCCGGGGTTTTGCACAGGGTCAGAAAGTCGCCGGCGCGCGCACGGGTGGCGTTGTATTCCGGCAGGTAGCGCCCGGCCTGGCGCATCAACCATAGCGGGGTGTAATCGGTTGGCTGGCGTAACAGGGCGCGCAGGAAGGTATCGTTTTTAAGTGAGGACATTAAAGGCGCGTGCGCGAAGCTGGAATAAAATGCAATTTTACCCGAACGTGCCGCTGCCGTTTTTACTTATCTGGCTTGGGCGTTTTGACTGGCCGTTGTGCCACACTTGTCGCGATGCATTCACAGATTATTGAGACGGCCACTAAACAGTATGAACAAAGCGGCAAACACAGCCACCCACCTTCGATTGACGGCGGAGAGCCGTCTCAATAAGCGCCTGTTTAAATTGGCTATTGATCCGGCCACACGGGAATCTGACAGCACTACCGCAACGGGCGAACCCCACTCAATCTGGGAACTGTTTAATGGACGGATCAATATCTGGAAGACGAAACGCTTTCTCTCCGCCATTTTTGCCGAAGGCGAAACACTGCCCGTGCAGGTGGCGCCCCCGGCATGCTTGACTATATCTGGCGCTGGACAGGTTGGTTCGGCACCGTTGTCACGCTGGTGCTGTCCTTGATGCCGCCCGTGCTGGACGACCATGTCGGCCATACCGACAAGATTGTGCATTTGGCCGGGTATACGCTTTTGATGTTCTGGTGGGCGCAACTCGTCACCCGGCAACGCGGGAAACTCGCCCTCGCCGTCGTGATATTCGGCATCGTCATCGAGCTGCTGCAAGGCTTCACGCCGGATCGCCAGCCCGACGTACTGGATGCGTTAGCGAACACCTGTGGCGTTCTGCTCGGTTGGCTCATCACCCGCGCGCTCCCTAATCTGTCCTTGCGTCTTGCTTCACGACCGCCGCCGCAAAAGCTATAATTGGCCCCATTGGGGGGGTAGCTCAGCTGGGAGAGCGCCGCGTTCGCAATGCGGAGGTCGTGAGTTCGATCCTCATCCTCTCCACCAGCACAACGATCAACGAAAAAACCTTTAACTTCATCGTTTCCTGATATACTTCGCCCCGTTGTGCATACAGTAGTTGGGCAGGCCGATCTTGCGCCGTGCCTCGGGACTGTTCTCACAGCCCCATCGTCCTCGACCCCGCGCCACTTTGCTGGCAAGTCTTCAAGTGGTTGGCGCCGATGTGATCGACGCGACCCGTAGGTGCCTCATGCTGAGGCGCCGTTTCAATCCCGGTTCGTATATTCAGGCCTAAGCCTACGCGCGAGTGCGCACGGGCGGCCAGCATTGCGCATATCGTGCGCATCAAAGAGGTATTGTCATGAGCTTTTCCGAACTGGGGCTAGATCCCCTCATTCTTAAATCCGTGTTGGCCGCAGGCTACGAGACGGCAACCCCTGTACAAGCGCAGTCGATTCCCGCTGCGTTGACTGGGGCTGACTTGCTGGTTTCGTCCAATACTGGCAGCGGTAAAACCGCCGCCTTCCTGTTGCCGTCGCTGCAACGCCTGCTGAAAGAATCGACCGGTCGCGGCATGGGCCCGCGCGTGCTGGTGCTGACACCGACTCGCGAGCTCGCTTTGCAAGTCGAAAAAGCCGCGATGACATACGGTAGCGAACTGCGCCGTTTCCGCACCGCGTGTCTGGTCGGCGGTTCGCCGTATGGCCTGCAGCTCAAGCGTTTGAGCCAGCCGGTCGATGTGGTGGTGGCTACGCCGGGACGTCTGATCGACCATCTGGAGCGCGGCAAGATCGATTTTTCGCGCCTCGAAGTGCTGGTGCTGGACGAAGCCGACCGCATGCTGGACATGGGTTTTGTCGACGACATCCAGTCAATTGCGCGGCGTTGCCCGGCAGACCGTCAAACCCTGTTGTTCTCGGCCACACTTGATGGTGTCGTCGGCAATCTGGCGCGCGAACTGACCAAAAATGCGCAGCGCATCGAAATCGCCGCGATCGCCAAGCAGGATGCCAAGATCGAACAGCGCATTCTGTTTGCCGACAACATGGATCACAAAACGCGTCTGCTTGACGCATTGTTGCGCGATGTCGATATGAAGCAGGCGCTGGTGTTTGCCTCGACCAAGCGCAGCACCGAAGAGATTTCGGATATGTTGTCGGAAAGCGGCTTTGCGTCCGACGCGCTGCATGGCGACATGCAGCAGGGGCAGCGTAACCGCGCGCTGCAACGCCTGCGCGAAGGCCGTACCCGAGTGCTGGTCGCCACCGATGTGGCCGCGCGCGGTATTGATGTCGCAGGCATCAGCCATGTGATCAATTTTGATCTGCCGCGTCAAGCCGAAGACTATGTTCACCGCATTGGCCGTACCGGTCGTGCCGGTCGCACCGGTATTGCGGTGAGCTTTGCCGGGATGCGCGAAGTTGGCTTGGTGCGTAATATCGAGCGCTACACGGGCAACAGCATTGAAGTGCATACCCTGCCCGGCCTTGAGCCGACACAGCGCCCAAGCTCCGGCCGTGCGCCGAGTACGGGTCGCCCGCGCAGCAATAGCAGCCCGCGTGGCAGCTATGGTGACAAGCCTGGTTATGGCGATAAACGCAGCTTTGGTTCGCGTGACGATAATCGCGGCAACCGCGCCTACGCTGATAAAAGCTATGGCGATAAACCGGGTTTTGCTAGTCGCGGTAACAGCGATCGGCCGCAGCGTGCCGAAGGCGCGCGTCCGGCGGGTGACCGTCCGTTCCGTGCCGATGCCCCGCGCACGCCGTATGGTGATCGCCCTCCGCGCAGCGATGCGCCGCGTTCGTCTTCCGGCGACCGTCCTCCGCGTGGAGATGCTCCCCGCGCGCCCTATGGCGACCGGCCACGTAGCGGTGCCCCGCGTACCGCTTATGGTGACCGTCCGCCACGTAGCGAAGGCTACCAGGGTGCTCAGGATCGCGTTCCGCGTCCTGATGTAGACGGCAATCGCATCGGTTACGGTGAAAAACCGCAAGGCGAAAAACGCAGTTACAGTGCCAACGGCAACCGCAGCGAAGGCAATCGTGGTGCAGGCCCCGCCCGCAGCTATGGCGACCGTCCGCAGCGCGCACCTGCCGGCGTTCGGAGTCGGTTCAAAGACTGATCTTCAGTTGATGTTTGCCTGACGTATCAACGTCAGGCCGGGAAAGGGTGTTTCACGTGAAACACCCTTTTTTTTGCGGTCGGTCGGGGCTATGCTTGGCTTCTGAAAAACGCTCAGCTCCATGTCAAATCCTCTCCTGCGCCAAATACCTTCAGGGCAAACACTGTCGGCCTAAATACAACGGGGGCGCTGGGTGACGGTACGTGGCTTGCGGGTAGAGACGGGCGCGTTCACGGTGGTACGTTACCGCGCGGTGTTGGCCGCAGACCTGGCCGGGGTCGAGTTGGCGATCCCGGCTAATCGTTTTGTATCCGGGGTCAGCACCCTTCGATGCCCTGTACGCCTTGTTAAGCGAAGACGCACCCCTTTCGCCCATTACGCCGGGCAGGCTGCATCAACTCCCGGTCGAGTATGGCGGGGCAGGATTTAGCCCGGCTTGCTGGTGCGGCGGGCTTGATGCCGTATCTGACACGCGAATCGATTGCCTGTGGCGGCCATGCCGGTGATGCGGGCAGCATGGATGCCGCATTGCGGCTAGCGGCTGAGTACGGCGTGGCCGTGGGTGCCCATCCCGGCTATCCTGATCGCGCGGGCTTTGGTCGCAGCATCCAGGCCGCATACCCGGGGAGATACAGAAATGAGTGATGCAGCAGACTGAAACGCTGGCGGAGACGGCGGCGGCAATTGCTCAGGCGGTTCGCACAGGGGACGCAAGCCTGATTCTGCGGGGTTTATCCGACTCGTGCCTGATCGAAGCCGGGCGGGCGGCCAACTGGTTTCACGTGAAACAACCGGCGCGCTAATCAGTGATCCGGCAGAGGCCGCCGTGCAAGCCCGCGCACTGGCGCAAGGCCGCGTTATCCGGGCGCTGGACGGCAGCGTGCCGCACCTGGTTGCTGACACCCTTTGTCTGCACAGCAATACGCCGGGTGCAATCCAGATCGCACGAACGGACTTTATGGCCGTGAATGGGGGATAATCCCGCCCCTGACCTTTTATCCGCTGATGCCATGCCACTCCTGACTTTTGACCGACTTGAACTTGCCTATGGCCATTGGCCCCTGCTGGACGGCGCTTCGCTGGTGATTGAGGCGGGCGAGCGCATCGGCCTGATTGGCCGCAACGGCACGGGTAAATCCAGCCTGTTGAAAATCATCGCCGGACTCAACCTGCCCGATGCCGGGGACGTGTGGCGCAAGCCTGCGCTCAAAATAGCGTATGTGCCGCAGGAGCCCCAGTTTCAGCCCGGCCATACGGTGTTCGAGGCGGTGGCGGAAGGGGTTGGTGAGGCGCAACGCCTGCTCGCCGATTATCACGCAGCCGCGCACCGGGTTGCCGAGGGCGACATGGACGCGTTTGAAGACCTGGAGCGGCTGTCGCATGAACTGGAGACCCACGATGCCTGGCGGCTCAACAGCCGGGTCGAAGAAACCATGCAGCGCTTGGGTCTGGACGCGGACCGCACGGTTGACACCCTGTCCGGCGGGCTTAAAAAACGTGTCGCACTGGCGCGGGCGCTAGTCACTGATCCGGAATTGCTGTTGCTGGACGAGCCCACCAACCACCTTGATTTCGCTGCGATTGACTGGCTGGAAAGCCTGCTTAACGACTTCAAGGGCGCGCTGCTGTTCATCACCCACGACCGGCGTTTTCTGGACAACGTCGCCAACCGCATTATCGAGCTAGATCGCGGCCAGTTACGTGAATATCAGGGCAATTTCACAGCATATCAAGCCAAGAAAGCCGAACAACTGGAAATCGAGGTGGTGCATAACGCCAAGTTCGACAAATTCTGGAAGCAGGAAGAGGTCTGGATTCGTAAAGGTGTGAAAGCACGGCGCTGCCGCGACGAAGGCCGGGTACGACGGCTTGAAGCCCTGCGCCTGACCCGCGAAGCGCGCATTGGCCGCACCGGGCAGGTGGGATTTCAGATCGACCCGGGTGAGCGTTCCGGCAAGATCGTGGCTGAAATGGAAAACATCAGTTACGGCTTTGGCGAACGCACGCTCATAAGTAACTTTACCGGCACCTTGCTGCGCGGCGACAAGCTGGGGCTGCTCGGCCCCAACGGCGCAGGCAAAACCACGCTGATCCGCCTGATCCTTGGCGAGTTGCAACCGCAGTCCGGCACGATCAAGCAGGGAACCAAGCTCGAAGTGGCCTATTTTGACCAGTTTCGTAACCAGTTAAACGACGATGCCACCCTGATCGACACCATTGCGCCCGGCTCCGACTTCGTCGAGATCGGTGGGCAGCGCAAACACGTCATCAGCTATCTGGAAGACTTTTTGTTCCCCGCCGAGCGTTCGCGCGCCAAGGTCAGCGCGCTGTCGGGCGGCGAGCGCAATCGCTTGTTGCTCGCCAGCCTGTTTGCCCGCCCGGCCAATTTGCTGGTGCTGGACGAACCGACCAACGATCTTGATATCGACACCCTTGAGTTGCTGGAGGAATTGTTGCAGGAATACAGCGGCACTGTGCTGATTGTCTCGCACGACCGGACCTTCCTTGACAACGTGGTTACGCAGTCGGTGGTATTCGAGGGTGACGGCAAGCTGACCGAAATCGTCGGCGGCTATGCCGACTGGCTGGCGTGGAAGGCAC
>JAYVLR010000286.1:0-5777 GCA_043759395.1 Thiobacillaceae bacterium | reverse complement strand
CTGATCTCGCTCGCCATCGCCTTCGTCGTCACGCCCTGGCTGGCACTGCGCCTGATCAAGACCGACGCGCACGCCCCTGCAAACAACGGGAACGACACGCCCCTGAATTTTTTTCGCGCCCGCCTCACGCCTTTTCTGCGCGGCGCGGAGGGCAAAGCAAACCGCAACAAACTCTGGTTGGGTATCGGCCTTGCGATCCTGCTGTCGCTTGCACTGCCTGCGGTCAAACTCGTCGTTCTGAAAATGCTGCCTTTCGATAACAAGTCAGAGTTTCAAATCGTGGTGGATATGCCCGTTGGCACCCCGCTGGAAAAAACCGCGCAGGTGCTGAACGAAATGGGCGCCGCCATTGCGCGCGTGCCGGAAGTGACCGACTACCAGGCTTATGCGGGCACCGCCGCGCCGATCAATTTCAACGGCCTGGTGCGTCAGTATTATTTACGCACGGGCCCCGAGGTCGGCGACTTGCAGGTCAACTTGCTGGACAAACACGAGCGCGGCCGCAAAAGCCATGAAATCGCGCAAGCTGTCCGGCCGATGATGGAAGCCGTCGCCCGCAAATACGGTGCCAACGTCAAAGTTGTGGAAGTCCCGCCCGGCCCGCCCGTGATGTCGCCGATTGTGGCCGAGGTCTATGGCCCGGACTATGACGCACAGATCAAAGTGGCCAAACAGGTTCGTCGCGTATTCGAAAAAACCGACGGCATCACGGCCATCGATGACACCGTGGAAGACAGCGCCCCGCGTCTGGTGCTGCGCGTACTGCAAAACAAGGCTGCGCTGGCCGGTGTCGCGCAAAAGGATATCGTCGCAACCATGAGAGCCGGGCTGTCAGGCGAGAACGTCACGCCCATCCACGGCAGCGGTGCCAAGTACGGCATCCCGGTGCGCATCACCCTCGCGCCCGAACAGCAAAGCAGCATTGATGCCTTATTGAAGCTCGGCGTGCGCGGCGACAATGGCACGCTCATTCCCTTGTCGGAACTGCTTGAAGTGGTGCCGGGCGTACGTGAAAAATCCATTTATCATAAAGACCTGCTGCCTGTGGTTTTTGTCGTGGGCGATATGGGCGGCAAGCTGGATTCACCGCTCTACGGCCTGTTCGATATGCGCGCCCAACTAAAAAACAAACCGCTGAGCGAAGGCGGCACGCTGACAGAACATTTCATCAGCCAGCCCGCCGATCCCTACGCCGGATTCAGTTTCAAATGGGATGGCGAATGGCAAGTCACGTATGAAACCTTCCGCGACATGGGCCTGGCGTATGCCTTTGGCCTGATGCTGATTTACATTCTGGTGGTGGCGCAATTCAAGAGCTATCTCACGCCGCTCATCATCATGGCGCCGATCCCGCTCACCCTGATTGGCGTGATGCCGGGGCACGCCCTGCTCGGCGCGCAATTCACCGCAACTTCGATGATCGGCATGATTGCGCTGGCTGGCATCATCGTACGCAATTCCATTTTGCTGGTGGACTTTATCAACCAGCAGGTCAGCGCCGGGATGGCCTTTCAGGAAGCCGTCATCCAGGCCGGCGCCACCCGTGCCAAGCCGATTATCCTGACTGGGCTTGCCGCCATGCTCGGCGCATTTTTCATTCTGGACGATCCGATTTTCAGCGGCTTGGCCGTCGCCTTGATATTCGGCATTCTGGTCTCCACCCTGCTGACGCTGATCGTCATCCCGGTGCTGTACTATGCGGCAAATTATCGCCGCCTCTCCCCCTGAAAACCTGAAAGAACACGCACGATGGACCTACAGTTTATTCAAGACAATCTCATGCTGGCCGGACTGGCCGTGGTGACCGGCGCCATGCTGCTGTGGAGCTTCATCGGCGGAAAACTTTCGGGGGTCGCCCAGGCAAACACGCTGGAAGCCACCCGGCTGATCAACCAGGACGCACTGGTGCTCGATGTGCGCGAAGACAAGGAATTCAGCACCGGCCATATCCCGCATTCCCGGCATATTCCCGTGGGGCAGTTGAACGAGCGCATCAAGGAGCTCGACAAGTTCAAGAGCAAGCCCATCCTGGTGAGCTGCCGCAGCGGTCAGCGCTCAGCGCAAGCCTGCCGCATCCTGAAAAAACAGGGTTTCGAAAACGTCACGAATCTTGCGGGCGGTGTCATGGCCTGGGAATCAGCCAACCTGCCGATGGAGAAAAAAGTATGACTAAAGTCATGATGTATTGCACCGCCGTGTGCCCGTATTGTGTTGCGGCCGAACGCCTGCTCAAAAGCCGTGGCGTGGAGCACATCGAAAAAATCCGCATCGACCTCGATCCCGCGCGCCAGCTCGAAATGATGGAACGCACCGA
Organism: Thiobacillaceae bacterium; assembly: GCA_043759395.1. Taxonomy (GTDB): domain Bacteria; phylum Pseudomonadota; class Gammaproteobacteria; order Burkholderiales; family Thiobacillaceae; genus Thiobacillus. Next base: position 3,463 of record JAYVLR010000286.1, on the reverse strand, counting down.
GCGCCGCACCGTGCCGCAAATCTATATCGGCAGCACGCACGTCGGCGGCTTTGACGACCTGTCCGACCTGGACGCAGCGGGCAAACTGATGCCGCTTCTGGCCGGGGCTTGATTCGAAACATTTCGCCACCACCTTGGTACGGGTTACTCGTTTCAAGGATGCAAAATGGAACTCCCCTGCCCTCAATGTCTTGCCGTCAACCGCGTTCCCGACGCACGCATGGCTGACAACCCCAAATGCGGAAAATGTGCGGCTCCCCTGCTGCCCGGCAAACCGGTTGATCTGACCACCGCCAGTTTCAACAGCTTCGTCCAGAAAAGCAGCCTGCCGGTTCTGGTCGACTTCTGGGCTGACTGGTGCGGCCCGTGCAAAATGATGGCACCCGTGTTCCAGCAACTCGCCGCCGAATTGAATACAAAAGTCCGCTTCGCCAAAGTCGAAACCGAAGCCCACCCGCAGATTTCGATGGGGCTGCATATCCGCAGCATTCCCACCCTGATCCTGTTTAAAAATGGCGCTGAAGTCGCACGCACTGCCGGTGCCATGGACGCACTCGCACTAAAACGCTGGATCGCCGCGCAGGGCATTTAAGCCCGCCACTCTCAAGGTACAATATGCAGCAACTGCGGGGATGAATGCGCGCATTTTTTTAATTTCACAGTCCGGGGATCGAACAACATGGCCGAAGAACAGCAACAACCGCAACTCAGCGTCGAAAAATTTTACGTCAAGGATTTGTCGGTAGAAGTCCCCAACGCCCCGGCAATTTTCATGGCGCGCGACACGCCGCAAATGGACGTGAATCTGTCGACGTCAAGCCAGGCGGTTGGCGATAATCTGTATCAGACCAGCATTACCGTTACCGTCACCGCCAAAGCGGGCGACAAGACGATGTTCCTGGTCGAGTGCTCACAGGTTGGCATTTTCCGCATCCAGAACATACCTGCCGACCAACTGCCCATGGTGCTCGGCATCGGCTGTCCCAATATCGTGTTCCCCTACTTGCGCGAGACCATTTCCGACGTGGTGATTCGCGCGGGCTTCCCGCCGGTATTGCTGAACCCGGTCAATTTCGAGGCGCTTTACCAGCAGCAGCAAGCGCAACAAGCGGCTCCCGCAGCCACGCATTGAGCCGTCAAGCTCATTGAAATCCTCGCGTTGAAACCCTATTGGCTTGCGGCCGGGCTGGCGCTGATTCTGGCGTGCCCGGCATGGGCGTTACAGTTTCGCAGCACCACTCACGCCGCGATCCTGTACGACGCACCATCGCGGCAAGCCGGTAAGGTAGCGGTCGCTGGTGCCGGGGTGCCATTCGAGGTTTTTGTCGAAACTGAAAACTGGACCAAGGTGCGCGACCACACCGGGCGGCTCGCCTGGCTGGAAAACGCCGCGCTGGGTAACACACGCACCGTCATGGTCAGCGTCGACGAAGCCGTGGTCAGACTGCAAGCGCAAGATCGCGCCGAGCCCGGCTTTCGGGTCACGCGCGGCGTCGTACTGGAAGTACAAAGCGACAGCGGCACCGGCTGGATCAAGGTTCGCCATGCCGACGGCCTCGTCGGCTGGCTGCGCCAGACTGAAGTGTGGGGCGAATGAAAATCGCCGTATTGGGCGCAGGTGCCTGGGGCACAGCGCTCGCAGTGCAGTGGGCTCGCCAGCACGATGTCTGCTTGTGGGGACGCAACACCGCTCACATTCGCGACATGCAGGCCAGCGGCGAAAACAGCCGCTACCTCCCCGCCATCGCTTTGCCCGCAAACCTCGCGCTGACGGATTCGCTCCCGGATGCGCTCGACCAGGCCGGGCTAGTCGTCCTCGCCGTTCCCACCAACAGCCTGCGGACTGCCACGCAAAGCCTCGCGCAGCACGCGCCCTCTACGCCACTGCTGTGGGTATGCAAAGGCTTCGAAACCGGCACCCACAAACTGCCGCATCAAGTCATTAGCGACAACCTGCCCAGGCTTACGCAAACCGGCGTGTTATCGGGCCCGAGCTTTGCGGAAGAAGTCGCCCAGGGCCATCCCACTGCGTTGACCCTCGCCTCACGCGATCTAGCCTTTGCCCGCAGCATGGCCGAAACCCTGTCGGGATCGCGCATGCGGATTTACGCCAGCGATGACCTGATCGGCGTGGAAATCGGCGGCGCAGTCAAAAACATCATCGCTATCGCCGCCGGTATTTGCGATGGGCTCGCACTGGGTCACAATGCGCGCGCCGCACTGGTTACCCGTGGCCTGGCAGAAATGACCCGCCTCGGCGTGCAACTCGGCGGCCGCTTTGAGACCTTCATGGGCTTGTCCGGTTTGGGCGACCTTATCCTCACCACCACTGGCGACCTCTCGCGCAACCGCCAGGTCGGCCTCGCCCTCGCGCGCAGCCAAAGCCTCGATGCCATCCTCAACGATCTTGGCCACGTCGCCGAAGGCGTCGCCAGCGCGCGCGAAGTGTCCACCCGCGCAGCCGAACTGGGGATCGACATGCCAATCACGCGCGGCGTTTGCCAAATTTTGTTCGAAGGCCTGCCCGCTGCGGAAGCCGTCAACGCGCTGCTAAACCGGGAAATCAAAGCCGAGTTCTAATTCCATTTCCAGATTGAAAACCTCTTTGTCGGTTTCGCCTTACCCGCAAGGGGTAGGCCGGATTCGTAAGCCGCTAAAGCAGCAACGACTCCGCTCTGCCGTGCTACAGCACTGTCTGCGGCTCACCTTCGCGATCTTTTCAATCTGGAAATGGAATGGCGGCGGGCATAGCAAAGCCGCGCGGCCTTGCTATCATCAGTTGACAGCGTGCAACTTGCATGCGCCTGCGGACGCTTCATGGCAAGCCGCCGCTCACCGGGAGAATCCTCTTGAACATTTCCTTTCACGGCGCTGACCGCAGCGTCACCGGCTCCTGCCATCTGGTGGAGTGCGCAGGCAAGCGTGTGTTGATTGACTGCGGGCTGTATCAAGGCGGGCATGAACTCAGCGAAGAGAACACCGCCCCTTTCGGTTTTGATGCTGCCGCCATCGATTATGTCCTGCTGACCCACGCTCATCTGGATCATTGCGGACGGCTGCCGCTCCTGGTCAAGCGCGGTTTTCGCGGCGAAATCATCAGCACCGCCGCCACGCGTGAGTTGGCGCGCGTCGTCATGCTCGACGCAGCCCATCTACAGGAACAGGAAGCCAACTGGCAGGCGCGCAAAACCGCGCGGCGCGGCAGCGCAGAAGTGCCGCAGCCGCTCTACACCACGCTGGATGCGCTCAATACCCAAGACTATTTTGGCCGCAGAGCCGCTTACAACCAGCCAATGGAACTCGCGCCGGGTGTACGTGCCACATTTCTTGATGCCGGGCATATCCTTGGCTCGGCCAGCATTTATCTGCAGCTGGAAGAAAATGGCCGCAGCCGCAGCGTGGCGTTGTCGGGCGACCTTGGCAATAGTGGTCGTCCGCTGCTGCGCGACCCGGTTCCACCGCC
>JAYVLR010000285.1:0-2692 GCA_043759395.1 Thiobacillaceae bacterium | reverse complement strand
CCCCAATTGCGCAAGGTCAATCCGTCCGACGCACCCATTCTGTATCTGGCTTTATCGGCTGAACGACTGCCGTTAACCGCGCTGGATGCCATCGCCGACACGGCGGTGGTGCAGCGTTTATCCAGCCTGTCCGGGGTGGCGCAGGTGCAGGTATTCGGCTCGCAAAAATACGCGCTGCGGCTGTATATCGACCCGGCCAAACTGCAAAGCCGGGGCCTGACGTTTTCCGATGTGATTAACGCCGTCCAGTCGGCCAACGCCAATCTGCCGTCGGGCACGCTCGAAGGCCGCAGCCGCGCTTATACCGTCAAATCGCCCGCCGCACTCGCCAATGCCGCTGATTTTGGCGACATCGTCGTCGCCTATCGCGATGGTGCCGCGCTGCGCATCCGTGATCTGGGGCGCGCCGAGGACGGCGTGGAAAACGACAAAGCGCGCACCTGGTATAACGGCACGCGCGCGATTGTGCTGGCGGTGCAGCGGCAGCCGGGTGCGAACACAGTGGAGGTGGCCGAACGCATCCGTGCCCTGCTGCCGCAAATCGAACAGGAACTGCCTGACGGCGTGCGGCTAAACATCCATTCCGACCGCTCGCGTTTTGTAAAAGACTCGCTGCACGAGGTGAACTTCACTCTGCTGCTGGCGCTGATCCTGGTGGTGGGCGTGATCTTTGCGTTTTTGCACAGTCTGCGCGCGACATTGATCGCAATACTGGTTTTGCCCAGCTCTTTGCTCGGCACCTTCGCCTTCATGCATATAGCAGGCTACAGCCTCAACAATTTGAGCCTGATGGCGATCACGCTGGCCATCGGCTTTGTCGTTGACGATGCCGTAGTGGTCATCGAGAACATCGCGCGCCACATGGAAATGGGCAAAACCCGCATGCAGGCCGCGCTCGATGGTGCGGCGGAAATCGGCTTCACCGTGGTGTCGATGACGATCTCGCTGGCGGCGGTGTTTCTGCCGATCCTGTTCATGGGCGGCATGGTCGGACGGCTGTTCCAGGAGTTTGCCGTCAGCATCGGCGTTGCCGTCTTGCTGTCGGGCGTGGTGGCGCTGACGCTGACGCCGATGCTGTGCGCGCGCTGGCTCACCCACGAACCGCCGAACAACCGCATGTCACGGTTTTTCGACAAGGCCTTCAACCGCTTCCGCAATTTTTATGGTGCCACGCTGCGCGCATCGATGCGCCACCGTGGCGCGATGTTGCTGCTATCGCTGGCGGTGCTGGGCGCGATGCTCTGGCTCGCCGGCCAGGTCCGCCAGGGATTTATTCCGCGCGTCGATTCCGGCATGATGTTCGCCAGCATTCAATATCCGGAGGGCATTCCGTTTGAAGAGCTGTCCCAACGGCAGCAAAAAATCGCCGCCATCGTCGCTGCCAATCCTGCGGTGGAAGGCATGATGTCGTCCGCCGGACAAGGTGGCGGCGGCGTTTCCGGTGGCAACGTCGGGCGGCTGGTAATCCGTCTGGCACCGCGCAACAAGCGCCCCGGAGCCGACAAGGTCATCATCGAACTGCGCCAGGCGACGCGCAAATTCAGCGGCGCCAGCATCAGTTTTCAAAACCCGTCGTCGATCAATGTCGGCTCGCTGCTGTCGTCCAGCGATTACCAGCTCACACTCAAGTCTGCCAATTTTGAAGCGCTGAAAGACGCAGCTGCCCGGGTGGAAAAACGCCTGACTGAATTGCCGCAATTACAGGATGTCGATAGCAATCTGGAACTGCGTAATCCGGAGCTGCGCGTCAAGCTTGATGCGCTGGCTGCAGCGCGCCTCGGCATTACCGCACAGCAGGTACAACAGACTTTGTACGACGCGCTGGGCGGACGGCGCATCAGTGAAATCTACGGCAGCAACGATCAATACGTAGTGAGTTTGAAAGCCCTGCCCGAAGCGCAATTGAACCCTGCCCTCATCGGCCAGTTGCCGCTTAAAACGGCCTCCGGCGGAATCATCCGACTCGACGCGGTCGCGCACATCGAAGCGGGGGTAGGGCCGGTTGCGGTGTATCACTACGGCCAGCAACTGGCGGCGACGCTGTCGTTCAGCCTCGCCGCCAACGCGTCACTCAGTTCGGCATTGGCTGAAACCTACCGCGCCGCCAGCGAAGTGCTGCCGCCGGGCGTGGTGATGGAATACACCGGCAGTGCGCAAAAATTTCAGGAATCCACCATCGAATTGCCGCTGCTGCTGCTGTTCACCGTACTCGTGATTTACATGGTGCTGGCGGTGCTGTACGAACACCTTGGCCATCCGCTCACGATTCTGACCGCGCTGCCGCTGGCGGGCTTTGGCGCTTTGCTGGTGCTGCTGTTGACGGGCGAGGAACTGAATATTTTCAGCTTCGTCGGCATCATTCTGCTAGTGGGGCTGGTGAAGAAAAACGGCATCATGATGGTGGATTTTGCACTGACGCTTCAGCGCGCCGGACACACCGCAGAAGAGGCCATCATCGAAGCCTGCCAGGTGCGGCTGCGCCCGATCATGATGACCACCTTTGCCGCCATTTTTGCCACCCTGCCGATTGCCATTGGCCTGGGTACTGGCAGCGAGGCGCGCCGTCCGCTCGGTATCGCCGTCGTTGGCGGCCTGCTGTTCTCACAATTACTGACGCTGTATATCACGCCGACCTTCTACGTCAGCATGGCGCGGCTGGAGGCTGCTTTGCAGCGCTGGCGGGCACGGCTGA
>JAYVLR010000284.1:0-2087 GCA_043759395.1 Thiobacillaceae bacterium | reverse complement strand
AAAGTGTGCGAGGACTGCATGGGGCATCTGCCCTGGCGCGGGGTTGCGCGAGCGTGCTACCGGGAGTCGCGCGCGGCATCGGCGGCGCTGGCGGGGATGCTGACGCTGCACCGGGGGCTGGGCACGTATCGCAACAAGGTGGCGCGTTACATTGCACTGAATGAGTTTTGCCGAGGCAAGTTCATCGAAGGGGGTTTGCCTGCCGAACGCGTGGTGGTGAAGCCGAATTTTGTGGACTTTGCCGCACCCCAGTCTGCGCCCCGCGCGGGCTTGCTGTTTGTGGGGCGCTTATCGGTTGAAAAAGGCGTGACCACGTTGGCACAGGCGATGGCGCTGTTGCCTGATGCCGTTTTACGGGTAGCGGGTGACGGCCCGGAAGCTGCGGTGCTGGAGGGTGTAGCGGGTGTGACTCGGCTGGGTAGTCTGGCGGGTGAAACGGTGCGCTGGGAAATGAGCCGTGCGCTGGCGCTGGTGGTGCCGAGTATCTGGTATGAGAACTTCCCGCGCACCATTGTGGAAGCCTTTGCATGCGGCACCCCGGTGATCGCCAGCCGCATCGGCGCACTGGCCGAACTGGTGCGCGACGGCAAAACCGGGCTGCTGTTCGAGCCCGGTAATCCGCGCGATCTGGCCGACAAGCTAGCCTGGGCGCAGGCGCACCCGGAACTGATGGCGGCGATGGGGCGCCGCGCTCGCGCGCAATATGAAGCCGAGTTTTCGGCCGAAGTGACTTACCGGCGCCTGATGGAAATTTATGCCGGGGTGCTGGCCGAGCACCAAGAAAAAAATCTATGAGCAGAGACTTGCGTTTAACCGGCAATGTGCTGGGGGCAAAAATCGACGCACTGTCGTGGGACGCTGCACTGAATCGCCTGCTTGGCTGGGCGCACGCGCGTGCGTCTCGCTACGTGACCATCTGCAATGTGCATGTAGTGGTGAGCGCATCCCGCGATGCGACATATCGCGAGGTGATCAACGCTTCGGACATGGCCACACCGGACGGCGCGCCGGTGGCATGGATGTTGCGTCGGATGGGATTTGCCGATCAGCCGCGCATCAGCGGACCGGATCTGATGTGGGCATTGTGCGAGCGGTGTGCGAAAGAGAAGCTGCCGGTGTACTTTTATGGCAGCACCGAAGCCACGCTGGCGCTGTTGGAAACGCGGCTGCGCGCAGCGTTTCCGGATTTGCAGATGACGATGGGATCCCCGCCGTTCCGCGCATTGACGGCGGAAGAAGATGCGGCAGCGGTGGACAGGATCAACGTCAGCGGTGCGGGCTTCGTGTTCGTCGGCCTGGGTTGCCCCAAGCAGGAACGCTGGATGGCGGCGCATCGTGGAACCGCCGAACTTGATGCTTGCCCCGTGCGGGTCAATGCGGTGATGATCGGCGTAGGAGCGGCGTTTGATTTTCACGCGGGAACCGTGCAGCGCGCACCCGCCTGGATGCGCGACAACGGGCTGGAATGGTTGCACCGCCTGGCATCGGAGCCGGGGCGGCTGTGGAAGCGCTATCTGGTGACGAATACCTTGTTCATTATCGGCGCGGCTCGGCAATTATTGGGCGGCTCACAATTGGGAGATAAGCAGTGAAGGTTCTTTTAACCGGCGGTGCAGGCTATATCGGCTCGCATACTGCGGTGGAATGTCTGGCGGCGGGGCATGATGTCGTGGTGTTCGACAATCTGTCGAACAGCGGCCCGAAATCTCTGGAGCGGGTGGCGCAGATTGCAGGCAAGCAGGTGGAATTCGTGCAGGGTGATATCCGTGATCGTGCCGCATTGCGCAAGCTGTTTGCCGATCATGCAATCGACGCAGTAGTGCATTTTGCCGGTTTGAAGGCGGTAGGCGAGTCGGTTGAAAAACCGCTGCTGTATTACGACAACAATATCGTGGGCAGCATTGTGCTGTTTGAGGAAATGGCGGCGGCGGGGGTGAAGGCAGTGGTGTTTTCGTCTTCCGCCACGGTGTATGGCGACCCAGCGACGGTGCCGATTACCGAGGATTTTCCGCTGTCGGCGACGAATCCGTATGGGCGTTCCAAGCTTTTTATTGAGGACATTCTGCGCGATATTGCGCGCGCGGATG
>JAYVLR010000283.1:0-6808 GCA_043759395.1 Thiobacillaceae bacterium | reverse complement strand
AACAGAATATGCCGGTCATCATGGGGCTGCTGGGCATCTGGTACGCCAACTTCTGGGACACGGACACCTATGCGGTCTTCCCGTATGACCAGCGGCTCGTCTTGTTACCCCCGTTTCTGCAGCAGCTGGATATGGAGTCCAACGGTAAAAACGTCAGCCGCAATAACCGCAAGGTGAATTACAACACCGGGCCAATTTTATGGGGTGCGCCGGGCACCAATGGCCAGCATGCATTTTTTGAACTGGTGCATCAGGGGACCCGCCTGATCCCGACGGATTTTCTGGTCGCAGTGGAAAACAGCATGCCGCTGGGCGATCAGCACGAATGGTTGCTGGCGAATTGTCTGGCACAAACCGAAGCCCTGCTGGTAGGAAAATCCAGGACCGTAGCCAAAGCTGAACTCAGGGCACTTGGACTGTCCAGTGCGGAAGCCGAGGCGCTGGCCGAGCACAAAGTGTTTCCGGGAAACCGCCCCAGCAATACATTGCTCTATCAACGTCTTGACCCGTATACCCTGGGCATGTTGATTGCTTTGTACGAACACAAAGTGTTTGTGCAAGGGGTGGTCTGGGGGATTAATAGTTTCGATCAATGGGGGGTGGAGCTGGGTAAACAACTCGCACCGCCGATCCGTAAAGCACTTACGCCCGGTGCCGGGGCGGGTCAGCACGACGGCTCCACCTTGGGATTGATCGCGGAAATTCGCCGACGCCAGGCTGACCCAGGCTGCTAGGGAAACGCTGATTAATTCGTTATTCCCGCGAATGCGGAAATCCAGTGCCTTGATTTGACTGGGTTCCCGCCTGCGCGGGAACGACGAAATCGAATTAATCAGTGCCTCCCTAGGAGGTGTCTAATATTTGACCCGCACGCGGTACATGAGCGTGGTCTTGCCTTCGGCGGGCACCTTGACCGCCCACTCGGCCACGCCGGATGCAGCCTTGGTGTGAGGCAATGATTCGGACACCATCGTCCAGTCGCCTGGCATGGGTTCGCGCACAGTCACCGTCACAGCGTCTGTCTTGGCGTTTTTGATTACAATTTGATAGGCCGTTTCGAATACATAGTTGTAACGGCCCGTGCCCGCCAGCTTCTGGAAATCAGTCTGTTTTTTGTCGGCAGTCAGATCAAATGCCTCGCCCAGTTTCATGCGAATCGATTCGTTTTTTGGCGTGTGATCGATCTGGTCTTCACCCACAAATTGTGCGTTGCCGAGTGCGTCTTTTTTGTACACCCGGATCACGCCTTTTGGCAGAGGGATACCAAGACCCGTGCCTTTATTCTGAAACTCGACAAACACGCCGACCTTGATCTTCTGGCCGATATCGCCGTATTGCCCCGAGTAATAATGGCTGGCACCTTCGAGCAGAAACTCCTTGGCTGTCGGCACACTGCTGGCCGACATCAACGCGACTTGCTTGGTCTGATTCTCGGACAGCGTAGTCGGGCGTTGCAGTGTGTACAGATGGTACTCAAACAAGGATTCCTCCTTCATCTCCGCCGCATCCGCCATTTTTGCCGCCATCGCCACCATGCCGCGCGGCATGGCCTGTTGTTTTCTCACCCGGTTCACGTCTCCGGCAACCAATTGCAGTTTGGCATTGGGGTAGGCCGCACCGCTTTGATTGGTCAGCGTTACCCAGCCGTTAAGATCAAGGCGGTCGTCTGCTTCGTTTAGCTCCGCTACGTAGTCCGCGCGCCAAGACAGGCCGCTCGTCAGGTAAGACAGCTCAAGGTTTTGATCGCCCGCCACAGGATTGATGAGTGACATGACCAGGGTGGGTTTGTCGCGCAGATTGTCGGGCACCCCCGAAAACGCCAGGCGGCCCGGCACGCCAGTCTCGATCCGGTCGGCAAATTTGAGTACTGCGCCGCCATGGGTAGACAACACCGTCGCGGTTTCGCGGCTGTCTGCGCCGGTGGTGGGGTGAGTGCGGATGACGGTGACTTCTTTGCCCTGGTATTTTTCCAGCAGTTTTTCCGGCGTCAGCAAGTCAAAATCAAAGTTCTGTTCCTGTAAACGAAATCCGTTGGGCGCAGTGAGATTACGCAATTGCGCAGTTTCGGGACGCATTTGCGCCGACACTTCGCGCCATGCAAGCTTGTTGAAATCCCGATCCAGGCGAACCCGGCGCGCATCTTTGACCAGCGCCAGGTTGTCGTTGTAAATCGTCACCGCAACTTCTTTCTGATCCGTAGCGGTCGAGATTTTTTCGTCACGTGGTGCGGCCAGGCTGGCGTGCGGAAGGGTGACCAGTCCAGCAACAAGCAGGTGAGCCAGGATGGATTTCGACATTGATATCTCCTAAGGGTGGGTGCAGATGATAAAGACCTATGCTCGCACAATAAATTCTCGTGTCCTGGGGTTGAGGATGCAATTTCCAAAATTCAATAATTTAACCATCCGCAGGTATGATGCCTTTTATGCAAGAAGGCAAGCAAACACAACGCGCCGAAATCACTGGCATCACTGGTGGCGGCATCAACACTGGCGAAACCCGGCAACAGGAGGTGGTGACGCAGGTGCTGGACATCGAGTCCATCTCGGCACCCATCCGCGAAGACGAATTGCGCGCACGTTTCCTTTCGTTTGAGCCCTTGTTCGATGCCGATTATCAGCTGGTTGCGCATGAGTTGATTCTCAAGGGCCGGATGACCGTCGATGAGCAAAACAGCAAAGAACTCGCCCAAATGGACGAGGACATGCTGCTCACCGGGTTGTTCTCGCTGGTGCAGAACGGCCTCACCGGCGAGCTTCCTTTACTGGTGCGGATCAGTGCGGGCGTTTTGCTGTCCGACATCCCCGAACAGATCAACCACCCCGGCCTGATCTGGGTGATACCGGTGCGTGGATCGGCCTTGTTTGAACGTGCGCAAAAATTGCAGCAAGCCGGACTGAATATTTGCCTGGATATGCATTCACTCAGTGCCGGGGTTCTGCCGCGAGGCGCGGACTGGTCGTATCTGCAATTTGATGTCGATACCGAACTGCCTGCCGTGAACCCGGCAGCCAGAATCATCGTGGAAAATGTTTGTTACGCCGACACGCTCTCGCATTGGCCGCGCGAATCCTGGTTCAAGGGCAGCCTCTTCACTGGTGAAACCTCGCAGACCGACCGCGAGTTCGAGCGCCGGCTGGAATTGCTGGCCATCGCAATGCGCCACCCGCTTGAAACTTTGATGCATTTCTTCAAGCTGAATCCGCAGATGGAACCGCGCTTTGTCAGCATCGCCAATTCATTCGCCGGTGGTCTCAGTCGTCCGGCGGATTCTGCGGCGCATGCCTTGATCATGCTGGGACAGCAGCGCACGCAGCGCACCGCGATCCTGGCGGCGCTGGCGGGGGCAGTGACGACGGATGCCAGCCGTTTGTATACCAAAACCGCGTTCACGCGCGCCTTGTTCATGGGCAAGACCATCCGCCTGGGCGCACCAGCAGAAAGTGCGGCGCTTGCATTCCAGATTGGTTTGCTGTCCACCGTGCCGCATGTGCTTGCGCTCAGCACGCGTGAGCTGGTGCGCCGCCTGGGACTGGATCCAGTGGTTGCGCGCGCATTGGGCGGTTGGGCCACGCCTGAAAACAAGCTGCTGAAACTGGCTCATGCCTGCGAAGAAAACGACACTGAATTGCTGCTGCTGTATTCGCGCGAGCTCAATATCGACATGAACGACATCTCGGCAGCGTACCTCGAAGCCGTGGTTGCCGGAGAGGCGCTGGAGCCAGCACTGGCGTAAAATACGCGCTTTTGTCAGCCTCAAAGCTCGCGCGCCTCATGCACACTACCCTGGTTTTTGATATTGAAACCATCCCCGATGTCGAAGGTTTTTCGCGCATCCACGGACTCGACACCGCCACTTTGCCGCAGGCCGAAATCGCCGAAATGGCTTTGCTTGCCCGTCGGCAGTCTAGCGGCAGCGATTTCATGCCGCTGCACTTGCATCGTATCGTCGCGATTTCCTGTGTATTGAGAAATAGTGAGCAACTCAAGGTCTGGTCACTGGGCGATATCGATAGCACCGAAGCCGAGCTGATCCAGCGGTTTTATGACGGCATCGAACGCTATACCCCGCAACTGGTGTCGTGGAACGGCGGTGGCTTTGACCTGCCAGTGCTGCACTATCGCGGGCTGATTCACGGCATCGCCGCATCGCGTTATTGGGACTGGGGCGATGACGATAAAGACTTCAAGTGGAACAGTTACCTTGGGCGCTATCACACCCGTCATCTCGACTTGATGGACGTGCTGGCGATGTATCAGCCGCGCGCCAATGCGCCGCTCGATCAGATAGCCAAGCTATGCGGTTTTCCCGGCAAGCTGGGGATGGATGGTTCCAAAGTGTTCGACGCTTTTCAGCAAGGCCAGATCGAAGACATCCGCAATTACTGCGAAACCGATGTGATGAATACCTGGCTGGTGTATCTGCGTTTTCAGAAAATTCGCGGCACCTTGAGTGAGGCGGCTTACGCTGCCGAGATCGAGCTTGCGCGTAGCACCGTCAGCGCCAGCGCCGCGCCGCACTGGCAGGAATTCCTGGCAGCCTGGCAGTGAATCCCATTGTTGATATTGAATCCCTCGACTATGAGGGACATGGCATTGCACGCATTGACGGCAAAGCGACCTTCGTTGACGGCGCGCTGGCGGGCGAGCGGGTAGAAATTTCAGTCTATCGCAAACATGCTAAATACAACTCGGCCAACACGCAGACCATCCTGCGTGCCAGCGCGCAGCGCACCACGCCGCGCTGCAAGTATTTTGGCCGTTGCGGTGGTTGCTCCATGCAGCATCTGGAAGCCAGCGCGCAAGTCGCGGCCAAACAGCGCGTGCTGGAAGAAAATCTGGCGCGCATAGGTAAAGTCAAGCCGGAAGTGGTGTTGCCTGCACTGCACGGTCCGGCTTGGGGCTACCGCCATCGCGCGCGCATCTCGGCGCGCCTGGTGGATAAAAAAGGCGGCGTGCTGGTTGGCTTTCACGAAAAACGCTCGCGCTATATCGCCGATATGTCGAGTTGCGAAATTCTCACGCCGGATGTGTCAGCGCTGATCCAGCCCCTGCGCGACCTGATCGTGGGCTTGTCCAATGCGGCGCAAACCCCGCAGATCGAAATTGCGGTCGGTGAACACATCACCGTGCTGGTGTTCCGCATCATGGCGCCTTGGAGCGAGGACGACGCAGTGCAGGTGCGTGCTTTTGCCGAGCGGCATGGGGTTCAGATTTGGGAGCAGAGCAAGGGGCCGGATACGGTGCGCCCGTTTTGGCCGCTGACCAGCCCGGAACTGAGTTACAGCCTGCCCGAGTTTGATCTGGTGATGCCGTTCAAGCCGACTGAATTTACCCAGGTCAACACCGCGATCAACCGCAGCCTGGTCAGCCGCGCCATGCGCTTGTTGCAGCCGCGTGCGGGCGAGCGCATCGCCGATCTGTTCTGCGGTTTGGGCAATTTCACCTTGCCGATTGCGTGTTCCGGCGCACAGGTTGTAGGCATCGAAGGCAGTGCAGAACTGGTTGCCCGCGCCAGGGAAAATGCGCTCCGCAACCGGTTGCCCAACGCGGAATTTGCCGTCGATAACCTGTTCGAAATGACGCCTGAAAAATATGCCGCACTGGGTCATTTCGACAAACTCCTGATCGACCCGCCGCGTACCGGCGCGCTTGAACTGGTGCAGGCGCTGCCCGGCTGCTCTGAATCAGGCGGCGATGGCCCGCGCCGCATTGTGTACATTTCGTGCGATCCCGCCACCCTGGCGCGCGATGCCGCCGAGTTATGCCACGTTAAAGGCTACCGGCTGGCAGCAGCAGGGGTCGCCAATATGTTCCCGCACACGGGGCATGTCGAGTCGATTGCGCTATTCGAGTGCTGATCCGATTGCGGTATAAGTGCGCACGTTCCAGCGCCAGCCAGCATGAAGTGATACTGAGCAGCGTTCCGTAAAGGGTCTTGGCTATTCGGGGATGGCAAGAGTCGAGGCCTGACCCTAAATTTCCATTTTTGTTTGAACCCACCAGCATGGGGATGTGATAATGAAAGACCTCGTATCCTTCCCCTGCCGACCTTGAAAGCGCTGGGAGTAAACTTTCCGACGTGATGGAGCAGGCTGAGACGGGGTTTTTCTACAGCGTCAACGTAGAGTTGAGGGGCTGGCCGCAACGCACGGCAGCGAAGGTGCGGAAGATCGCATCCCGCGACACCCAACCGAAGCCGCTGACGGCCAGTCCCGCTTGACTGCCATGTTAAGCGATGGCGCTGGAACCGGCGCGAACGCTGGCGCACCACGAACCCGACGCTTGCAGAAGCCCGCGACCGCCGCGACGGCTCCCCACCGCGACCGAAGCCACCGCACGGACAGCCCGCGCAACACGCACGACGGCTTGCGAACTCGCCACGGGCAACACCGCCCGCATTTCAGCGGACGCTACCAAAGCAAAGCCGGCACTTGGCGAAGACGGTTGCATGGGCAGGATTCTCGAAGAACTGTGACCGAACTGCCTAACGTAAAGTTGAGGGGCGCGCCGCTTTTGGCGCGTCCCTCTCGAACGTGATGTTAGGCGAGTGGTTGTGAAAGTACCTACTCGCCGCTGTACCGGCCGCTGTTTCCGCGACCGATGCCCTTTAACGAAGCGGCTTCAGGTTACTGCAAACTGCTAGCGCAGGAAACCATGATTCGTGAATTTTATGATGATGGTGAGCAGCGGCTACCCGAACACTTTACGTTTTCCTTTCGGATGAGACGCATCACGTTCTTCACGCGACGCGGGTGGCTTACTACACCGCACGGTTTTTGCCGCTTCGCGTGCGGCACAAAACCAC
>JAYVLR010000282.1:0-6600 GCA_043759395.1 Thiobacillaceae bacterium | reverse complement strand
CCCGACACTTGCGCAGCGACGGTCGATTGGCGAACGGCTTCTACTGTCGCTTCAGCAGCGTAAGCAATGTCGGTAGCCTGATATTTGACGGTCACGGTGGGAAGGGTTTGTGCGCCAAACGCGGCCAGGGGCGATAAAAGAGAGTAGATGAGAAGAGAAGAAAGTTTGAGCATCACCCGGCCTTATTAAAAAGAAGATATCAATGCGCTCTCATGTTTATGTGACATCAGCCCCAATGCCAGCATTAGGGCATGGTCGAGCAGCGCGGGTATTTCGAAGCGGGCTGTTTTAAAACGGGCTGTTTTGAAATGGAGCGATGCAGGTAAATCGGGCGAAGGCCAGGCGGAAATGGGTGATTTACTTGGTAAAACCGCAGAATACATCGCGCATCATCACTAATAATTTGAGTGTGCGGGTGTCGCCTACGCGGTAATACACACGGTTTGCATCCTTGCGGGTGCGTAATACACCCTTGTCGCGCAGGATCGCAAGATGTTGCGAAATATTGCTTTGTGACGTGCCGACGTAATCAACGATATCCTGCACGCTCACTTCCTTGTCGCCGAGCACGCATAATATTTTCAGGCGCAAGGGGTGTGACATGGCTTTCATCGCGCGTGATGCCTGTTCGATATGTTCTTCATTGTCGATTAAGTTCACATCATTCATGTTTGAAGCCATGTTTTTTTACCTCGATCGTTATCATGGTGTACTCTCAAGCGCATTCGAGCCCCAAGAGGCTTTAAAAAGCGAATATGTGCCTGTATTGCGAGCTAGCCTGTCAAGCGGTAACCCATCCGGGCTGGATTGGAAAGAACGCATATATTAAAATATTCTGATACAAAGAGCACACCCCAAATTAAATAAATCCCAAATTAATTTCTACATGAAGACCACGCCGGTTCTCCTAATCATTCTTGACGGCTTCGGCTGTCGCTCCGAACAAGCTCACAATGCCATTGCACAGGCTGACAAACCCCAATGGGACAAACTCTGGGCAAGCTATCCGCACACCTTGATACATGCGTCGGAGTCCGAGGTGGGTTTGCCCGCCGGGCAAATGGGCAATTCTGAAGTGGGACATCTGAATATCGGTGCCGGGCGCGTGGTGTATCAGGAATTCACCCGGATTGATAAGGCGATTGAAACCGGCTATTTCTTCAGCAATCCGGCACTCAAAAACGCCATTGCGCAGGCGCGCGACCGCAGCAAAACCCTGCACATCCTGGGTCTGCTGTCGGATGGCGGCGTTCACAGCCATGAGGGCCATATTCATGCGCTACTCGACATGGCGGCGCGCGAAGGCCTGACAAAAGTGTGCCTGCATGTGTTTCTGGATGGCCGCGATACCTCACCCAAAAGTGCAGAAATTTATTTGCGCCGTCTTGAAGCCAAAATCCAGCAGACCGGCGTGGGGCATATTGCGACGATGATCGGACGCTATTTCGCAATGGATCGCGACCGGCGCTGGCAACGTGTGAAGTCGGCTTATGACTTGCTTACCCGGGGTCGGGCAGAATACCGCGCTGACAACGCGCTGGCCGGGCTTGAAGCCGCGTATGCGCGAGGTGAATCCGATGAGTTTGTCAAAGCCACCGTGATTTTGCCGCCGGACGGCGAGCCGGTGCGCATGGAAGACGGCGACGCAGTGGTGTTCATGAACTTTCGCTCCGACCGCGCGCGCCAGATTTCTCGCCCCTTCATTGAGCCCGATTTCAACGAGTTTGAGCGCGAAACAACGCCGCGTTTGTCGGTGTACTGCACGCTGACGGGTTATAGCGATGAGTTTAATGTGTCGGTCGCTTTTCCGCCGGAGCGCATACGCAATGGCTTTGGCGAGTACATCGCGAACCTGGGGCTGCGCCAGCTGCGCATCGCTGAAACCGAGAAATATCCGCATGTGACATTCTTCTTCAATGGCGGCGAAGAAATGTCCTACCCCGGCGAAGATCGAATCCTGGTGCCATCACCCGATGTGGCGACCTATGACCTGAAGCCAGAGATGAGCGCGTTTGAAGTAACCGACAAACTGGTCGAAGCGATACGCTCGAAACAGTACGACGTGATCATTTGCAACTACGCCAACGCGGATATGGTGGGGCATACCGGTGACATGAAGGCCGCGATGCGCGCCATTGAAACCATTGACGTTTGTCTGGGGCGTGCGGTTGAAGCGCAACTGGCACGCGGTGGCGAAGTGCTGATCACTGCTGATCATGGCAATGCCGAGTTCATGCTGGATCTGAACACGAAGCAGGCGCATACCGCACACACGGTTAACCTGGTGCCCTTGCTGTTTGTCAGCAAGCGGCTCGCTACGCTGGCGCGTACGGGTGCGCTGGAAGACGTCAGCCCGACCCTGCTGAAAATGATGGGGCTACCGCAGCCGCAGGAGATGACGGGTGAAGCGCTGGTCGAGTTTGACCGCTGATCTGGCAGTGAGCTGGGATTGCGCTTAAGGTTTTATCTGCTTGTGGGCTTGGTGCTATTGCCGTCGATGGCGATAGCAGGCGAAGCCGACACCAAAAAATCTGAATTGCAGGCGTTGCGTACGCGCTTGCTGAATCTGCAAAAAAACTACCAGGCCACCCAGGAAAACAAACAGGAAGCGAGTGATGGCCTGCGCCAGTCTGAACGCGCGATCAGCGAATCGACCCGTCAGCTGCGCGAGATGGAAGAGCGCCTGAAAAATGCGCGCAGCAGCTTGCAGGAGGTGGTTGCGGATGCCCGGTCAACCGAAGCCCGCATTCAGCAGCAGCAGGAACGTTTGGGCCATGTTCTAAAAGGCAGTTACCAGCACGGGCAAGCCGACGCACTTAAACTCATTTTGAATGGCGCAGACCCGAATCAGTCGGCGCGTGATTTGCAGTATCTGGCTGCACTCACGCGTGCGCAGCTCACGCTGATCGCTTCTCTGCGCGCGGATCTGGCGCGTCTGGACAGCTTGCATCAAGCCGCTGCTGAAAAAACGCAAACCCTGGTACAAATCCGGCAAGCGCAGCAAACGGAACAAAAAAAGCTGGTGGCCGACAAGCAGGGGCGACAGCAGGTACTACAAAAACTGAGCTCGCAAATTCGGCAACAAAGGCGCGAAATTGCCACCTTGCAACGTGACCAGTCGCGCCTGACCGAGCTGGTTGAGCGCCTGGCGCGCGCGGTGGCACGACCGCCCAAGCCCAAAAAACGGCATTCCGTAAGCGCCAGCAAAACCGGGACTGCAGGCACGCAAAGTCGTCCAGTTGCAGTCGTCACCGCTACGCCGGAGCCTTATCAGGCGGGGAAATCCTTTGCGGGTTTGAAAGGCCTGTTGCGTTTGCCGGTGCAAGGGGAACTGATGAATCGCTTTGGTGCTCCGAGGGAAGAGGGTGGCATCAGATGGAAAGGCTTGTTTATTCGTGCAGCCAGCGGTGCAGCCGTCAAAGCGATTGCTGTGGGTCAAGTGGTGTTTTCGGATTGGCTGCGCGGCTTTGGCAACCTCATTATTGTCGACCACGGCGAAGGCTATATGAGCCTGTACAGCAATAATGAAAGTCTGTATAAGCAGGTTGGCGACGCGGTGCGTCCGGGTGATGCCATCGCAGCAGTTGGCAATAGCGGTGGTCAAACCGAGCCAGGTCTGTATTTTGAAATGCGGCATCAAAGCCGTCCGTTTAATCCCTTGGGTTGGGTAAAGTGAGTTTGAATATGACGCAAAAGTCGAAATTTGTTTTAGTGGGTCTGGCGGGCGCATTGGCCGGCGCGGCCATGACCCTGAATTTTTCTGCAGTGGCGGACAAGGAGGCAGCGTCGGCGCTGCCGATTGAGGAATTGCGCGCATTCACGGAAGTCTTTGCGCGCATCAAGAGCGATTACGTCGAACCCGTCGAAGACAAAAAACTCATCAACGGAGCGATCAACGGCATGGTGTCCGGCCTCGACCCGCATTCCTCCTACCTGGATGTCGAAGGCTTCAAGGATTTGCAGGTTGGCACGCAAGGCGAGTTCGGCGGACTGGGGATCGAAGTCGGGATGGAGGACGGCTTCGTCAAAGTCGTTTCGCCAATCGAAGATACCCCTGCTTTTCGCGCCGGCATCAAAACCGGCGACCTGATTGTGAAACTCGACGACACGCCGGTTAAAGGCATGTCATTGAACGATGCGGTTAAACGCATGCGCGGCAAACCCGGCGCGCCGATCACCCTGACCATCGCCCGCAAAGGCGTGGACAGGCCGGTGATCGTGACCTTGAGCCGCGCCGTGATCAAAATTCGCAGCGTCAAATCCCAATTGCTGGATGGGGGCTATGGCTATGTGCGCGTCACGCAGTTTCAGGAGCACACCGGTGAGTTGCTGACCGAGTCTTTGCAGAAGCTGTACAAGGACAACAAGGAGCCTTTGAAGGGTCTGATTCTGGATATGCGTAACGACCCGGGCGGCCTGCTGAACGGTGCGGTGGCCGTGACCGCCGCGTTCGTCAAGCCGGATAGTCTGGTGGTGTATACGGAAGGCCGCACTGAAGATGCGAAGATGCGCCTGACCGCAAGCCGCGAGCATTATCTGCGCCCGATGCAGACGGATTATTTGAAGAATCTTCCGGATGGTGTGAAAAAAGTGCCGATGGTTGTCCTGGTCAATGGCGGCTCTGCCTCGGCCTCGGAAATTGTCGCGGGTGCGTTGCAGGATCAAAAGCGCGCGGTCGTGATGGGTACGCAAACGTTTGGCAAGGGTTCGGTACAGACGATTCTGCCGCTCGGCAATGGCACCGCGATCAAGCTGACCACGGCGCGTTACTACACGCCAAACGGACGCTCGATTCAGGCCAAAGGCATCGTGCCGGATATCGTGGTGGAAGATCCCGATCTGGCAGGAAAAGACGATGGGTTCGGTGTGCGTGAGGCGGATCTCGACAAGCACCTGACGAACAAGCAGGATGGCGGCGGTGCAGCTAAACCGGTTGATGCGGTCAAGGCTGCACCTGCCGATAAGCCGGGCAAGACCGGGAAGGATGCCAAGGATCCGAAAGACAAGCGCGCCGCGCTGGAGCCGGGCGAAGTCGTGTCCAGGAACGATTACCAGGTGAACCAGGCCGTCAATCTGCTCAAGGGTTTGCAGATATTTCAGACCCGCTAGGCCGGACTGAAGCAGTGGCTGGCGTTATACTGAAAACCAGGTTTTGAATCGGGTTGAAGGTGTTTTGAAACTTGGTGCCTGAACTTTTTAGAGGACATCGCCATGCGCCCTTGCGATCTCGAAAAAAATCGCGACATCAGATTTAATTCGCAGCCTGCCGGGCAGGCGGCGCGTGCGATTGAATTGCTGGATGGGATGCAGGGCTTGACGGTTTTGCCCAACCGTTATCCCAATCGTTTAACTATTCATTATAACGTCTGTGAATACACCCTGGCCGGACTTGAGGCTGCGTTAGTGAACCAGGGTTTCTGTCTCGATCAAGGACTGATTGCCCGGTTCAAACGCGTGTTGTCGCGCTTTTGCGAAAACGTACAGCGACTGAACGTGGCTGCCAACGAACCCGACATCAAATCCCAGAAGGCCTTCGTCAAAGCGTACGAGCATCATTTGCACGGTGACCGCGACGACACGCCGGAAGAATGGCGCGAATACAAATAGCCTGTCGTACCCGGTCAATATGTCCCTCGACGATGCCCAGCTTCTGCGCTACAGCCGCCATGTCCTGCTGCCCGATGTGGGCATCGAAGGTCAGGAGCGCATCGCATCCGCCAGCGTTCTGGTTGTGGGTGCGGGCGGCCTGGGTTGCCCTGTAGCCCTGTATCTGGGTGCATCCGGTGTAGGCCGGTTAGTGATCGCCGATGGCGATGTGGTCGAACTCACCAATTTACAGCGCCAGATCGGTCATGCGCATAGCAGCATTGGCGAAAACAAAGCCATCTCGCTCGCCCACAGCGTGCGTGCGATCAACCCCGAAATCGAAATCGTCGCAATCGAATCGAGACTGCACGGCGAGGCCTTGAGCGAAGCGGTGAAGCGCGCGGATATCGTGGTCGATGCCTCGGATAATTTTGCCACGCGTCATGCGGTCAATCGCGCCTGCTTCGAATCCGGTAAACCCCTGGTGTCCGGTTCGGCGCTCGGATTCTCTGGCCAGCTGGCCGTGTTTGACCCGATGCAACCGGGCAGCCCCTGCTACCACTGCCTGTTTCCCGAACAGGACGACCACGCGCCGAGCTGTTCCGAGGCCGGGGTTTTTTCTCCGCTGGTGGGCATTATTGGCGCCGCGCAGGCGATGGAAGCGCTGAAATGGCTGGCGCAGGCTGGGCAAATCTTGACTGGCAGACTGTTGTTGTGGGATGGGCTTGCAAGCGAGATGCGGGTGTTGAAAGTGCCGCGTGATCCGGGGTGTTTGGTGTGTGGGGAGCGCGGGGAATAGGGGGTTGTTTTAAAGGACGCGTTGAGCAAATTATTGGGCCGTTACGGTACTCCGGTTAAGTTATCGTGTCAGACCCTCATGGCACTCGGTTAAGCCAAACACCCGTGAAATCATGGTGATACATGCGCTCCGCTGATGGGTGGCCCGGCCAACCAGCATGCAGGCAGCGTGAGGCAAGCATTCTACATCCACGGCGAAGTGGGGTTGCCGAAGGA
>JAYVLR010000281.1:0-24101 GCA_043759395.1 Thiobacillaceae bacterium | reverse complement strand
GCAAGAATGGCAACCTCTTCATCCGTTAATTTGCTTTTGAGCGGCACCGCTTCAAATTCGTGCGATTCGGCCAGCAGTTTTTTGAAGCGGCGTACCTGTCCCGGCGTAATTTCGATCAATCGGCCAATGTCTGACAAAGTGGCCTCAAGGCTGCGGATTTTGGCCACCATGATTTCGACGGTATAAGCCGAAAAATTTTCCGCCAGAACCTGCTCATTGCGATCCACAATCAACCCGCGGTTGGGCGCGACCGGAACCATCGCAATGCGGTTACTCTCCGCCAGCATGTGGTAGTGCTGATGTTGCAACACCTGCACGTAAAACAGCCGCCCCAGCAGCACGCCGGCCAACAGCAACACAAAGATTGCGCCCACCTTCAGCCGCGTCTGGAAACGGGTCAGCTCAAGGTCAAGATTTTTTAACTGCGAGCCGCGCTTCATTGTGTTGGACTCACTGGCGCCGCGCATCCCTGCCGTGCAGCGATTGCGCTGCCAGCGCAATCGCATACCACAACAGCGCCCCGCTCAAAGCCGGCAACAGAATATTGATTCCCTGCGGCGACCGCCCGGACAACCAGCCCACCACCAGCACCAGCACCTGCACCAGCAAGAAAATGGGCAGCATCTGTGCCGATTGCTGCGCCGCGTCGAACTGCAGGAAGCGCAAGCGGAAATACTGAACGGCATATACACCAAGCACATACGCCATGCTGTACTGGCCAAACGCCATGCCATCCTGAAAATCGCTCAGCAAACCCAGCGCAAATGCCATCCCCATCCCAACACGCGAGGGTCGATGCAAGGCCCAGAACAGCACTGCAACCAGCACGAAGTCGGGACGCAGCGTCAACGCCCAACCGCTCCATGGCATCTGTTTGAATAGCACTGCGATCACAAGCGTGACGGCGATGCGGGTCCAGCCCGCGCCCGACTCCTGTGCGACCTCACGCGAACGCCTCATGGCCGGGGCGCTTCAATTGCGGGGATAAGAATCAGGAGCGCACGATCACGGCTCACCCCGGCCAGCGGCACACATTCAACCCGCGCATACGAACCACCCTGCGGACGCGTGACGCGAATGACGCGCGCCACGGGCAAGCCCGGCGGATACACCTTGTCAATTCCGGACGTGAGCAAAAGATCGCCGGGCTGGATGTCGGCATGAATTGGAATAAAACGAATTTCGATCTGATCGGTCTGGCTGGCTCCCGCAGCCAGCGCGCGTTGCCCGGTACGGGCAACGAACACGGGCGTAAGTTGCTCGTTGTTGCTGATGAGCGTCACCTCGCTGGCACCCTGGTAAACCCGCGTAACCTGGCCGACCAGCCCTTGCGCATCAATCACCGGTGATCCTTCGCGCAAGCCGGACGCAGCACCCTTGTCAACCGTAATGCGCCGACTGAACCAGTCCTGCCCCTGATACAAAACATTGGCCGCCAGTGCCGTCTGGCTCGAGCGGCGGGTCAACGCGAGCAGGCTGCGCAGTTCCTGATTCTCGCGCTGACTGTCTCGCGCTGCATACAATTCGTGCTGCAGGCCAAGCCGCTCATCGCGCAAGCGGTCACGCTCCTGCTGCAATTCGTGATGCCGCACCAGGAAACCACCCACCCCGGCTGCCAGATGGAACGGTGCCAGCGCAGCTTGCTGAACCGGTTGCATGGCGCGGGAAAACGTACTGCGCAGCACGCCAAGCGCGCCAAGCCGCACATCCGCCACCGCCAGACTCACGCCTAACAGCATCCAGATAATCAAACGCGCGGCCGGACTGAGCCCGCGCGCAAACATGAGCTGACCCGGCGTCGCCATTCAGCGTCCTAAATTTCTGCCAAACTCACAACAGAGAGACTGCATCAGCACTCAAAGACAAGCATGTGGAAATAGCTTATTCGTTGGTGAACACCGTGGACAACTTGTCCATGTTCTCCAGCGCCATGCCCGAACCGCGCACCACACACGTCAGCGGATCGTCGGCGACGATAACCGGCAACCCGGTTTCTTCCATCAACAAGCGATCAAGGTCGCGCAACAAGGCGCCGCCGCCGGTCAGCACCATCCCTTTTTCGGCAATATCCGCGCCCAGTTCCGGCGGCGTCTGCTCCAGCGCCTGTTTGACCGCACTGACAATCGCATTCAACGGCTCGGTCAGCGCTTCCAGAATCTCGTTGCTGGACACATTGAAGCTGCGCGGCACGCCCTCAGCCAGGCTGCGGCCTTTCACCTCCATCTCCAGCACTTCTGCGCCGGGGAAAGCCGAGCCCATTTGTTTCTTGATCCGCTCGGCGGTCGCCTCGCCAATCAGCATGCCGTAATTGCGGCGGATGTAATTGATGATTGCATCATCCATGCGGTCGCCGCCCACCCGTACCGAATTGGCGTAGACCACGCCACCCAGCGAAATCACGCCGACTTCCGTCGTGCCTCCGCCAATATCCACCACCATCGAACCAGTCGCGTCGCTCACCGGCATGCCCGCGCCAATCGCCGCCGCCATCGGTTCTTCGATCAGATAAACCTGGCGCGCGCCGGCACCGATCGCCGACTCGCGAATCGCGCGCCGCTCCACCTGGGTCGAGCCGCAAGGCACGCAAATGATGATGCGCGGACTGGGGCGAAACATGCGCGTGTCATGCACCTTCTTGATGAAATACTTGAGCATCTGCTCGGTGACGGTAAAGTCGGCAATCACGCCGTCTTTCATCGGGCGAATCGCCTGCAAATTGCCCGGCGTTCTGCCCAGCATCTGCTTCGCTTCCAGCCCCACCGCCTGCACTGTCTTCTTGCCGCCGCCCTGCGGGTCGGTACGGATCGAGACCACCGAAGGCTCATCCAGCACGATGCCGCGTCCGCGAACGTAAATCAGCGTATTGGCCGTACCCAGATCGATAGCAAGGTCGGTCGAAAAATAACTACCCAGAAACTTGAACATAATGTGTGTCCAGAACCCCGAAAAAAAGGGCTGAATGTTAGAAAAAATAAGGGGCTATGATAACCTAACGCGCTTCATTCTTGTCAGCACCCAGGTGGTTCCATGTCCTTAAGCCCGGACGATGTCAAGCGTATTGCCCGCCTCGCCCGCATTGAAATCAGCGATGCCGAGGCCAACGCTTCGAAAATACAGCTCAATGCCATTTTCGATCTGATCGCCGCCATGCAGGCGGTCGATACCCGCAACGTCAGCCCGATGGCGCACGCACAGGATGTCTCACAGCGCCTGCGCGACGATGTCGTCACCGAAACCGACCGCCATGCCGACTTCCAGAAAATTGCGCCCGCCGTTGAAGGCGATTTGTATCTGGTTCCGAGAGTGATCGACTAAACCATGATCGAAAGCAGCCTCAAAACCCTCGCCGCGATGCTGGCCGAGAAACAGGTATCCAGCGCCGAACTATGCCAGGCCTGGCTCGCCCGCATTGGTTCGCTCAATCCTGCGCTCAATGCGTTTATCACCGTGGATGCAGACAAGACGCTAGCCGAGGCTGCGCGCGCCGATCAGATGCGTGCGACAGGCCAGGTTGGCCCGCTGACCGGTGTGCCGGTTGCGCACAAGGACATTTTTTGCACCGAGGGCTGGCTCACCAGTTGCGGCTCAAAAATGCTCGGCAACTTTATCGCCCCGTACGACGCGCATGTGATCCAGCGCTTCAAAGCCGCCGGAATGCCGTCGCTGGGTAAAACCAATATGGACGAGTTCGCGATGGGATCCTCCAACGAAACCTCGTACTTTGGCGCGGTGAAAAACCCCTGGAACCCCGACTATGTTCCCGGCGGCTCCTCCGGCGGCGCGGCGGCGTGCATCGCGGCGCGCATGGCACCTGCGGCGACCGGCACCGACACCGGCGGCTCAATCCGCCAGCCCGCCGCGCTGTGCGGCATCACCGGCCTCAAACCGACTTACGGGCTGGTTTCGCGCTTCGGCATGATTGCCTTTGCCTCGTCGCTGGATCAGGCCGGGCCGATGGCGAAATCCGCCGAAGACTGCGCGTTGCTGCTGAATGTAATGACCGGCTTCGACCCGAACGACTCGACCAGTCTCGAACGCGAGAAAGAAGACTACAGCCGTGACCTGGAACAGCCGTTGACCGGTCTGCGAATCGGACTACCGCGCGAATTTTTCGCCGACGGCCTGAATAATGAAGTCGCCGCTGCGGTGGAAGCAGCGGTCGCCGAACTGAAAAAACTCGGCGCGATTCCGGTCGAAGTGTCCTTGCCCAGTTCGCAACTCGCGATCCCGGTGTATTACGTGCTCGCGCCGGCCGAAGCATCGAGCAACCTGTCGCGCTTCGACGGCGTGCGCTACGGCTACCGCGCACCCGAATACACCGACCTCAACGACATGTACTCCAAAACCCGCGCACAGGGCTTTGGCGACGAGGTCAAACGTCGCATCCTGATCGGCGCGTATGTATTGAGCCACGGTTATTACGACGCGTATTACCTGCAAGCGCAGAAAATTCGCCGCCTGATTGCCAACGATTTCACCGAAGCCTTCAAAACCTGCGACGTGATCCTCGGCCCCACCGCGCCGGGCACCGCATTCAAACTCGGCGAAAAAGCCGACGACCCGGTGTCGATGTATCTGAACGACCTGTACACCATTCCCGCCAATCTCGCGGGTTTGCCCGGCATGTCGCTGCCATGCGGCTTCGACGGCCGTGGCTTGCCGATTGGCCTGCAACTGGTCGGCAATTATTTTGCCGAGGCAAAAATGCTCAACATCGCGCACCAATATCAGCGCTCCACCGACTGGCATCGCCGTATACCAGCTAATTTGTACAAACTCTAACCACAGAGACACAGAGACACAGAGGACATCCTCTGCTTTTCTCTGTGTCTCTGTGACTCTGTGGTGAAAGGGTCTTAAATCATGAAGTGGGAAACTGTTATCGGGCTGGAAGTCCACACCCAGCTTTCGACCCAGTCGAAGATTTTTTCCGGCAGCAGCATTGCCTATGGCGCTGCGCCGAACACGCAGGCGAGCGCGGTGGACATCGCGCTGCCGGGCGTGTTGCCGGTGTTGAATCGCGGCGCGGTGGAACGCGCGATTAAATTTGGTCTGGCGATAGGCGCGACCATCAACCGCGTCAACGTGTTTGACCGCAAGAATTACTTTTATCCCGACCTGCCCAAAGGCTATCAGATCAGCCAGTTGGCGATTCCGATTGTTGAAGGCGGCGCGCTTGCGATTCAGGTGGGCGCTGCGACAGCCTCAGGACAGGCTTACGACAAAACCGTGCGCCTCACCCGTGCGCATCTGGAAGAAGACGCGGGAAAATCGCTGCACGAAGACTTTGAAGGCATGACCGGCATTGACCTCAATCGCGCTGGCACGCCGCTACTCGAAATCGTTTCCGAACCCGATATGCGTTCTGCCGCCGAAGCCGTGGCCTATGCGCGCACCCTGCATTCGCTGGTGACCTGGATCGGCATCTGCGACGGCAATATGCAGGAAGGCAGTTTCCGCGTCGATGCCAACGTCTCGGTGCGCCCGCATGGATCCGAGCAACTCGGCACGCGCCGCGAAATCAAGAACCTCAACTCGTTCCGCTTTCTGGAACAGGCGATCAATTACGAGGCGCGCTGGCAGATCGAAACCATCGAAGACGGCGGCCGCGTGGTGCAAGCCACCGTACTGTTCGACCCCGACAGCGGTGAGACACGCATGATGCGCAGCAAGGAAGACGCGCACGATTACCGCTACTTCCCCGACCCGGATCTGTTGCCGGTAGTCATCGGCGAGGAATGGATAGAACGCGTCCGCGCGGCCATGCCCGAGCTGCCCGAAGCCCGCCGCCAGCGCTTCATCAATGCGCTCGGCTTGAGCGCGTATGACGCAGGTCTGCTCACCGCATCCCAGGCCATTGCCGCTTATTTTGAAGCTGCCGTCACCGAACTTGGCGGTGATGCCAAGCTCGCCGCCAACTGGGTGAACGGCGAACTCGCTGCCACCTTGAATCGCGACAACCTCGACATTGCCGACAGTCGTATCGGCCCGACTCAACTCGTGAGCCTGTTACAGCGCATTCAGGACGGCACGCTGTCCGGCAAACTTGCCAAGCAAGTGTTTGAAGGCATGTGGGCAGGCGAAGGAGATGCCGACAGCGTGATCGACGCACGCGGCCTGAAGCAAATGTCAGATAGCGGCGAGCTGGAAAAAATCATCGATGAAGTGATGGTGGCCAACGCCCAGTCGGTTGAAGAATTCCGCGCGGGCAAAGAGAAAGCCTTCAATGCCCTGATTGGTCAGGTGATGCGCGCAACCAAAGGCCGTGCGAATCCACAGCAGGCCAACGATTTGCTCAAGGAAAAACTGGGCGCAGCGGGTTAAGTACAGTCGTAAAAACCCACGGGCAGCAATAAACACCTGCCTTGCCACATAAAAAAACGGGAGCCGAAGCTCCCGTTTTCAATGATGCTGGTTCGTATTACTTCTGCGGCACCAGTTCAACCCGGCGGTTTTGAGCGCGGCCCGCTTCGGTTGCATTGTCTGCAACCGGATTAGCTTCGCCGTAGCCTTTGGCGCTCAGGCGGTCGGCTGTGATGCCTTTTCCGACCAGGTAGTTGCGCACAGTCTCAGCGCGGTGCTGCGACAATTTCAGGTTGTGATTATCGTCGCTGTTGCTGTCGGTATGGCCAGCTATTTCAACTTTGACATCGCCCCATTCCTTGAGGCTGGCAGCAGCCTGATCCAGCACGGCCGTAGACTCAGCACGCAATGTTGCCTGGTCGTTGTCAAACGTCACACCTTCAAGCACCAGTTTTTTCGGTGCGGGCGCAGCTGCGGCAGGCGGGCAACCATCAGCAGTTTTTGCGTAGACCGTGGGACATTTATCCTGAGCATCAACCACGCCATCGCCGTCGCCGTCCATTTCGCAACCATCGGCATTTACTTTGCGACCTGCCGGGGTGGCGGGGCACTTGTCCAGACCATCAACCACGCCGTCGCCGTCACCGTCCATTTCACAACCGGCGGCATTTACTTTGCGACCAGCCGGGGTGGTAGGGCACTTGTCCAGCGCATCAACCACGCCGTCGCCGTCGCCGTCGAGTTCACAGCCGGTAGCATCTACTTTGCGGCCTGCCGGGGTGTTGGGACATTTGTCATTTTGATCGATCACGCCATCTTTATCACCGTCTTTCGGCTTGGGGCAAGGCGCGTCGAGTAAACCGCGACCGGGGCATCCAATCGTGCCGTAGAGTTCATGGCCTATGGTTTTCCCGGTTGAGCTGGCCGCGTTGGCGGGGTCATAAAAACGGCCTTCGGCAGCCTGAACGTTGAGGGTTCCAACAGACATCAGGGCCGTGCCCAGTAGTCCAAGGATAATAGGGGTACGCATAGTAATAAGCTCCTGTTTTTAAATTAAGGCTGAGTGTCACGTCTTAGCTTGCACGAATCAATTTGCCGCTGCAATACCTTGGCAGCCCTGACTGTAACGCCATAATGGTAAAAATTCCAGTTCTAATTGCGGACAACATGTTGTGTTTCACGCCCCACTCCGCCCTTCATGAGCACAAGCGATTGAAAAACGCATCGACCAGCCAAAACCGGTCGCATCACGCTTTCACTCACTGTTCGTAGCAATTTACGCCGGCTTGGTCATTCCCTTCAACAAGTCATCCGAAGTCGGATACAGATAACGGAACCGCAATTCCCGCACCGCGCGCCGGTTCGACAGCTGCCGCGACTCGCGCAAAAACGACAGCAAGGCTTCGGACAGCACACCTCCGGCCTGCGCGCGGCTTATCCGGGGCGGGCGCGCAAGCCCAAACGCATCGGCGCAGCTGTCAAACCAATCGCCCATTTTGAGCGGACGGGCATCGACCGCATGCACCACGCGCTGCGACCGCCCACGAAACATCGCCGCCCAGGCCATTCGCGCCAGATCGTCAGCGTGGATGTGATTGGTGTAACTGTCATCGGCAGCAGTCAGGGCAGGTGTGCCACGCTTGACGCGTTCCAGCGGCAAGCGGTCGGCGGCATAAATCCCCGGCGCGCGCAAAATCGACACTCGCACGCCTTGTTGCGCACCCCAGGCACGCAGCCGGTTTTCGGCATCGACCCGGCGAATGGCACGGCCATTGACCGGCGCAGTCGGGCGCGACTCGTCCACCCAGGTGCCGCCGCAATCGCCGTACACGCCACTGGTGCTGATGTAGACGAGGTTGCCCGGATTGCCGCGCCGCGCCAGTGCGTGAATGAGATGCCGGGTGCGCAGGTCGATGTTGCCGTCGCCGGGCGGCGGGGCAAAGTGGAATACGCCGTCGGCTTGAGGCAAGCGCTTAAGCGTGTCGGGTTGATCGAGGTCGCCCGGCACGGGCTTCACGCCCAGTGTGCGCAAGCGCTCGCTGCCCGCAACACTGCGTGTCAACGCGGCAAAATGCGCCTGACCACGGTAACGCCGCACCAGGCGCTCGCCTACGTCGCCACAGCCAATAATCAGAATTCGTTTCATTTAGAGCCTCTCACCACAGAGGCACGGAGACACAGGGGGTGAGTAAAAAAACACGGGGCAGCTTGCAACCATCCCCAGTAAACACAGTGGCCCGGCTTTCACCCTCTGTGTCTCCGTGTCTCTGTGGTTAAGGGTTTCAAAAGTCATGGGTAACCACAGCGTAGCCGGGGTCAAAACACCGGGAAGTCGGGCGATAATCCGCGCTGTTTGTTTCAGCGCCCTATTTTAAGCCATGTCGCATCAAGTCACGATCCAGCCCAGCGGGCATCTGTTTACCGTCAACGACAATGAAACCATCCTCGAAGCCGCGCTGCGCGAAGGCTTTGCCCTCGCTTACGGCTGCCGCAACGGCGCATGCGGCTCGTGCAAAGGGACGGTCGTTTCGGGCGAGCTGGATTACGGCACGTATAAAGAGTCTGCTTTAAAGCCTGAAGAAAAAGCCGCAGGCCGCGCGTTGTTTTGCCGCGCCAAGCCTTTGACCGATCTGGTGGTCGAGGCAAAAGAGGTCGGCGCAAGCAAAGACATCATCATCAAGACGCTGCCTTGCCGCGTCGAAAAACTGGAGCGCCGCGCCGACGATGTGATGGTGGTCAAAATCAAGCTGCCCGCCGCCGAGCGCCTGCAATTTCTGGCTGGTCAATACCTCGATTTTCTGCTCCGTGACGGCAAGAGCCGCAGCTACTCGCTGGCCAATCCGCCGCACGATGATGCGCTGCTGGAGCTGCACATTCGCCACGTACCGGGCGGGGTTTTTTCCGATCAGGTTTTTTCCAGCATGAAAGAACGCGACATCCTGCGCCTGAAAGGCCCGCTCGGCAGTTTTTTCATCCGCGAAGACTCCGACAAGCCGATGATTTTCGTCGCGGGCGGCACCGGCTTCGCACCGATCAAGGGCATGCTCGAACACGCCTTTGCGGAGCACACCGAGCGCGAGTTGATTTTGTACTGGGGCGTGCGTTCGCTAAAAGATTTGTACCTGGCTGAACTGCCATTGCAATGGCAGAAAGAACGGCCCAATTTCAGTTTCATCCCGGTGCTGTCCGAGCCCGCTCCCACCGACCAGTGGCAAGGGCGCACCGGCCATGTTCACCAGGCCGTGCTCGCCGATTTCGCCGATCTATCCGGCTATCAGGTCTACGCCTGCGGTGCGCCAGTGATGGTGGATAGCGCGCGCGCCGCCTTCACGGCCGAACGCCGCCTGCCGGAAGATGAGTTTTTTGCGGATTCGTTTGTGTATGCGGCGGATACAGTGGCCGCGTAAAAACAGCACGGACTCAGCCAGCCGCCGCTTCTCGCCCAGCCTCTGCCCGGCACAAGGCCAGCGCCTTCTGATACTGCTGGCAAGCCTCGCCAGGCTGTCCGGTTTTTTCCTTGAGTTCCGCCATCCGCATGTGCGCTTCGGCGCTCGGCGCAACCGCCAGGCTGGCTTCGAGATAGCTCTGGGCTTTGCCCCACAATGCCTGAGCGCTGCATAGCTCGGCCAACGCAAACAATAAGTGCGCATCGCGCGGCTTGGTATGCAGCCATTTTTCGGCTTGCTCGATCTGGCGCGTGGGGCTGCTGCCGCGCACGCTGCCGTACACGGCAACCAGGTCTTCATGCCATTCATTTTTTAGCGCGGCTTCCAGAATATCCAGCGCAGTATCAAATCCGCCGTTCGCGATAAAAGCGCGGGCAGCTGCACGCGCAATCAGCGCATCGGTCTTGAATACATCGGGCAGTGTTTTCCAGTAGTCGAGGAGTGCGCGGTCGTTGCCGGCACAGCGTTTGAGCATTTCTGTGTGGACAACGCGGCGCAGCGAATTGGCGTAGACCGGATCCAGTGCATTAGCCCGGGTGAGCTGCTCGACCAGTTTCTGCACCTCGTCCCATTGCCCGGCCTGCTGGCGCGCGGCCAGCTCCAGCCGCAGCAATGCGGTATGTTGCGGCGCGTGAATCTTGCCTGCGGCGATGGCGGCCAAAGCGCCGACCGCATCATGCGCACCCAGCCGAATATCGGCCTCGGTCAGGCGGGCAGCGAGCTCAGCGCCATGTTCCGTCGCCGCTGCCAGATGAATATCGCGTTTGGGCAGCGCGCGGATTTCCTGTGCGGCGCGCGCTGCCAGCACCCGCGTCAATCCCAACCGTGCGGGCTCGCCCTGCCAGTTTCCAAGCGCTTGTTCGGCATCCTGATAACGGCCTTCGACATAGGCACGCAAGCCGCCAACAAAGCTTGCGTCGCGGCGCTCCGTTTCACGTTGAGCACGCTGTTCACGCACGATCTGCGGCAGCTTCAGGGTGGTCACTGCCAGACGCGTCAACAGATACGCGCCGACGACCAAGCCCGCCAGCAACACTACAAAGGCGATGAACGAAACCTCGATACGCCACGGCGGATACACCAGCACGGCATAGCCGGGGTCGTAGCGACCCGCCAATGCCAGACCGACCGCGAGCACGATGAGAATAAGGAGAGAAATCAGCCAGCGCATGAGGGCTCGTTAATGAGTAAATTGAGCAAACGTTGCCGCGTATTCGGGATGGATGCAAGGCGCGAGTCGTAGCGAAGGGCGTTCCCTTCGCAAGGCTCGCAATGCCGCAGACGCCCGAATACGCAGCAACCCTCCGGGCTGGGGTCGCTTTGGGCGCATACCGCTGTTGCAAGCCGCCTGCTGTGCATGACACAACCGCGCGTCTTGCGCCTAGGTCTGCACCCAAATCGGCTCCAGCGTTTGCCCAATTTATTCATTAACGAGTCCTTAGCGTGCCTTCAAGGTTTCCAGCGCAGTCAGGCTGGTCTGGATATCGGGCGCCTGTACCGCAATTTGCAGGCTGCCCACGCGACGCAGTTCGTTCAAAGCCGAATTAACTGCGCTGTCGCGGGTATTGAAATATCGGGCCAGCATGGTTTCAGCGGCATTAAGATCGGCGTGAAAACCTGACTGATCCTGCATCAATAAATTGAGGCGCGCAGACAACAAGCGCAGCTTGATATTTTCACGCAGAAAGTATTCCTGCTCGGGCGGCAGCAGAGTGGTTTCGCCCGCGCCAATGCGGCGAATTTGCACGATGCTTTTGAGCTCGGCGGCGAGCTCCTGCGCAAAATTGGCCGCTTGCAAGGACGGTCTGGCCGAACGCGCTGCGGTCGCATGTGCGCTGGCAAGCGGCCATTTTTCCTGCTGCGTAATGAGCGCGTCGAGTTTGGCGCTCAAGCCGATTTTATCGAGCTGCGGCGAGGCGCGAAGCTTGGTCAGATCAGCGGCAATCGCGCGGCGCAACGCGGTGAACTGCGGTTTATTCAGGCGCTGTAAACGTGTGTCCGCGCTTTCCAGCGCGATGATCGCGGCGTGGATATTGCCTGCCAGCTGCAACTGCTGCGCAGCGGTCAGCAAAACTTGCTCAATCTCGGCTAGCGTCCATTGGTCGCGCCCCTGCGAGAGTTCTTTGTAGAGCGCTTCAAGCGACAATTGCTGCTGTTGCGAATTGGCCAGCTGCGCCTCGATCTGACCCAGGCGTGCAGTGGCCTGGCGCATCGCCTCGTCGGCGTTGCGCGCCAGCAATCTGGATTCCTTCACGCCGGAATCCGACTCGGCCAGCCGCCGTCCCAGCTCGGTTTTCACGTCGCGCGCACGCTCGCGATTGTCGACCCATGACCACAGCGTCAAGGCCACCGCCAGCACCGCCAGAATCAGCGCCCAGTTGATCCCGGGGAAACGGGACGGGGCAGAAATTTCATTCATGCGTGTGTCTGAAACCATGTCATCAAACCTGAAAGAAGTCCGGCATCACCACCTGCCGTCACAATAACCTGTCGAATACCCGCCTCGCGGGCGGCGGCGGCAATTTTCTCATGCGGCGCAAAAACCGGGGTGGTGCGCAAATAGTCGGCACCCTCCTCGCCTAACATCGCCGCCAGATTATGCAGGGTTTCGGCGCTGGTAATGGTAACAGCGTGGATGCCCCCGGATGACCAGCGCTGCAATAATGGTGTTGCATCGGCGGTGGGTCGTACGCGCCGATAGCACTCGGCGTATTCGACTCGCGCGCCACGCGTTTTCAGGGTTTCGGCGAGCAAGGCGCGTCCACCTGCGCCGCGAAAAATCACGAAGGCTTTGCCGGCAACATCTTGTAATTGCGGCAAGGCCAGCAGGGCTTCGCTGTCCTGCCCCGCAGGCTGGATGGCATCTGGTACACCTTGGCTGGCCAATTCGCGCGCCGTGCCAGGACCCAGTGCATAGATCTCCAGTTGACCCGGGAAACTGCGCTGGGCACGCACCGCAGCCACACCATGGTGTGCAGCATTGGGGCTGATGAAAATCGCGCCGTCAAACTCATGCAGGCGCTTGATGCGGGCCGCCAACGATTCGCCGCTCAGGGCCTGAGTTTCCAGAGCCGCAAAGACCAGCGCTTCGCCGCCCGCATCGCATATGCCCTGCGCCAGTTCCGCCGATTGTTGCGCGGGACGGGTGACCAGGATGCAACGCCCGGCAAGCGGCAAACTCATTGTGCGGACAGTGAATCCAGAATCGCGCGCGCGCCCTGCGCCAGTAATTTGTCGGCCAGCGCCTGGCCAACTGCTTCCGGATCGCGCATGGAACCCTGCGCACTGTCGTGGATGAAGTGGCTGCCGTCGGGTTGGGCGACGAAGCCGTTGATCACCAGCGTCTCGCCTTGTAACACGGCATATGCGCCGAGCGGCACCTGGCAACTACCGCCCAGCACGCGGCTGACCTGGCGCTCGGCACGGACGCAGGCGGCGGTTTCGGGATGATTCAGCGGGGCAAGCAGTGCTGCGATGGCAGGATGGTCGCTGCGGATTTCAATCCCCAGCGCGCCTTGCCCGGCGGCAGGAATGCTGTCCTCAGGGCTGAGCAGGCTACGGATGCGATCGCCCAAGCCAAGGCGCTTGAGCCCCGCAGCCGCCAGCAAAACCGCGTCGAACTGCCCCTCGTCGAGTTTGCGCAGGCGCGTGCCGACGTTGCCGCGCAAGGGCAGCACAGTCAGATGCGGATAGCGTGCGCGCAATTGCGCTTCGCGACGCAGACTGGAGGTGCCGACACGTCCGCCCGGCGGCAGGTCGGACAAACGCTCGAACTGGTTCGACACAAACGCATCGCGCGGGTCTTCGCGCTCACCGATCACGGCGAGGTCGAAACCGGTCGGCAGCTCCATCGGCACGTCCTTCATCGAATGCACGGCGAGGTCGGCGCGACCTTCTTCCAGCGCGACTTCGAGTTCCTTGACGAACAAACCCTTGCCGCCGATTTTGGACAGCGTGACATCGAGGATCTGGTCGCCGCGCGTGGTCATGCCTAGAATGCTGACGTTCGTTGTCGGATAAAGTGCGCGCAGGCGGTCGCGGATATGTTCTGCTTGCCACATGGCAAGTGCGCTTTCACGAGAGGCAATGGTCAGGATTTGCATGGGTCAGGAAATGACTGTTTAATTGAACACTTGAATGATTGATTCGGTAAAAGCCTAGTGTCACGAACCAGCCCGGATTCACCCGCCGTGGAAGCCACCGCAATGACACGATTCATCACGGTGATGGCCGCAATTTTAGCATGGGGGCTCGGCACGGCATTGCCTGTGCAGGCGGCGAATACGCTCCCCCACGCAAAGAGTTTCAAAGCCGACAGCCAGCTTGCAGGAACGAAACAAATACCGATTCTGGTGTTGTTCACCACCCCCGGCTGTCATTTTTGCCATGAGGTTAAAAGTGTCTACCTGGAACCGATGCTGAATGACCCGCTCTACAAAAACAAGGTGATCATGCGCGAGGTCGAGGTGGGTTCGCAGAATCCACTAACGCTGTTTAATGGAGAACGCAGCACCGAGGGTGCCTTTGCGGCGGGCAGCAAGGTATTCATGGCACCCACCATCAAGCTCTTTAACGCAAAAGGGCACGAGGTGACCGAACCCATCGTCGGCCTGCTCACGCCGGACTACTACTTTGGCTATATCGATAGCGCCATTACCGAGGGCATCCAGAAAATGCGCGGTAAATAATGCGCTAAATTATCCTGCTGCAGCAACCGTTGCGCCTCTCGTTTTTAATTTCTGATCTCTGAAACCATGCATCTCCATATCCTCGGCATCTGCGGCACCTTCATGGGCGGCATCGCCGCCATCGCCCGCGCGGCGGGACACACCGTCACCGGCTGTGATGCCAACGTTTATCCGCCCATGTCCGACCAATTGCGTGCGTTCGGCATCGAACTGATTGAAGGTTGGGATGCAAGCCAGCTTGAATTGAAGCCGGATGTTTTCGTCGTTGGCAACGTCGTCACGCGCGGCAATCCGCTGATGGAAGCGATCCTCAACCGCAATCTGCCGTACACGTCCGGCCCACAATGGCTGGCAGAGAACGTACTGCACGGCAAATGGATCCTGGCCGTTGCCGGCACCCACGGCAAAACCACCACTGCGTCGATGCTGGCGTGGATACTCGAGGATGCCAAGTTAGATCCGGGGTTTCTGATCGGCGGCATTCCGCAAAATTTTGGCATTTCGGCGCGGCTGACCACCAGCCCGTTCTTTGTTATCGAAGCGGACGAATACGACACCGCGTTTTTCGACAAGCGCTCAAAATTTGTGCATTACCGCCCGCGCACTGCGCTGCTGAATAACCTGGAATACGACCACGCTGATATCTTTCCTGATCTCGCCGCCATCGAAACCCAGTTTCATCATCTGATCCGCACAGTTCCCGGCAACGGCCTGATCGTATCCAACGGGCGCGAAGCAAATCTGGAACGTGTAATCGAGCGCGGCTGCTGGACGCCCGTCGAACGTTTTGACGTGGACAGCGGTTGGTCTGCGGGATCAGCCGATGCCGACGGCGCGTTTGACGTCATGCTGGACGGCGCATTGCAGGGCCGCGTCAACTGGCCGCTGATGGGCGAGCACAACCGCCAGAATGCCATCGCCGCCGTCGCCGCCGCACGTCATGCGGGCGTGCCAGCGGCAGTCGGGATCGAGGCGCTGTCGCGTTTCGAAAATGTCAAACGCCGCATGGAAATACGCGGCGCGGTACACGGCATCACGGTCTACGACGACTTCGCCCATCACCCCACCGCCATCGCCACCACCCTCGAAGGCTTGCGCCACGCCGTCGGCAACAAGCGCATCCTCGCCGTGCTGGAGCCGCGTTCCAACACCATGAAGCTCGGCGTG
This sequence comes from Thiobacillaceae bacterium, assembly GCA_043759395.1. GTDB lineage: Bacteria > Pseudomonadota > Gammaproteobacteria > Burkholderiales > Thiobacillaceae > Thiobacillus. The sequence continues at coordinate 8,497 of JAYVLR010000281.1, read as the reverse complement.
ATGAAAGCGGCCTTGCCCGGCAGCCTCGTTTGCGCCGACCAGGTTTATTGCTACGGTGCCAACCTCGGCTGGGACGCAGCGGAAGCCCTGGCACCGCTAGGCGACAAAGCACGCGTATTCGACAAGCTCGACGTCCTCGTCAGCCAACTCGTGGCCGATGCGAAGAGCGGCGACCACGTTCTAATGATGAGCAATGGCGGCTTTGGCGGCATCCACGCCAAACTGCTGGATGCGCTGCATGACCACTATCACGAAGAGATTGTGCTGACAGCGATGCATCGGTACGGAGGCTATGCCTGGCAAAAGGCCACTCCGGCAAACGGTCTACCGCCCTAACGCCGCGTTCAGGCTCACCAGAAATTTCTCCGGCGCTTCATAGCCAATCACTTTGTAGCCGGATTGCACACCTTGAGCATTCCAGAAAATCATGCCTGGAGGACCGAACAGGCCAAAGCGTTTTAACAGGGCCTTGCTGTCCTCACTGGCGACGGTAACGTCCGCTTGCAGCAGCACCACCTCTTTCAGGCGCGCCTGTACTTTAGGATCATTAAAGCTGTAGCGTTCCATCTCTTTGCAGGACACACACCAGTCAGCGTAGAAATCAAGCATGATTTCCCGACCCAGCGAAGCGGCAATTTTTGCATCAAGCTCGGCAGTCGATTTGACACGTTCAAACTTGATGCCATGGGCTTCGACTGCCCCGGCGGCGTTACTGCCCGATACCGTTTTAAGCGCGCCACCTTGATATGCCGCGAACGGTTGCAACACATCGCGGCTGCCACCGAGCATGCCCAGCACCAGCGCCAGGCCGCCTGCCAGCAAGACAACGCCAAACGCTTTCCACAGGCGTTTCCAGCCAGAGGCATTATGCGGCAAGGTTTCCAGTGCATTGAGGTAGACCGCCGACGCAATCAGCAACATCGCCCACAACAACATGTGCACCCATGCCGGAATGATCGGCGAGATGAGGTAGATCGCAATCGCGAGCATCATCACCCCGAAGAAATATTTGACCGCGTTCATCCAGCCTCCGGCTTTGGGCAACAACGCGCCAGCCGACAAGCCGATCAGCAGCAATGGCACCCCCATGCCCAAGGCCAGCACAAATAGCGCCGCACCGCCGAGTACGGTGTTGCCGGTCTGCGCGATGAAAGCAAGTGCCGCAGCCAGCGGCGGCGCAACGCAGGGGCCAACGATGACGGCGGATAACGCCCCCATGACAAACACGCCGACGAAACTGCCTCCCTTCATTTTGTTCGACGCATCAGAGAACTTGCTCTGGATTGCACTGGGTAATTGCAACTCAAAAAATCCAAACATGGATAAGGCCAGCGCCACAAATACCAGCGCGCCCACACCCAGCGCCCACGGATTTTGCAGCGCGTTGGAGATCAGCGTGCCGGACAGCGCAGCGGCCACGCCGGCCAGCGAATAGGTGATCGCCATGCCCAGCACATAGGCGAGCGCCAACAGAAAACCGTGGGTCTTGGTGGGCGTTTGTTTCTGCCCGGCGATGATGCCAGACAAAATCGGGATCATCGGAAACACGCAGGGCGTCAAAGCGAGCAACAAACCGAATCCGAAAAAGCTGGCAAGCACCGCCCAGAAGCTGCCGCCTTTAAGTACTTTTTCGATTTTTGAGGTATCAGACTCGGGGGCAACAGCAGCACGTGGCGCGGCGACAGCAGCAGGGGCGGCTTGCGTCACAGGCTGATCCGCTAAGGGCTGCGGGCTTGCCGCCACGCTGCCGCCCGCATTGGCGGCAGCCAGCGTGAACGGCGTGGTAATCGGCGGGTAGCATATTCCGGCTTTTTCATTGCAACCCTGATATGTTGCTTCCAGCACAAGCGTTTCATCCGCTTTCAGCGCGCGCGACAGTCCAAGCGTTACAGCGAAATCGTGGTGATAGACCTCGGTGCGGCCGAAGTTAGGGTCTTCCTTGACATCCGCCTGCGGCAGAGTCTTCTGCGTAACGGTGATATCGGCGGGGGATTTGACGACAAAACTCAGCTTGTCGCGATACAGATACGTACTCTCGGTAAGGCCATAGTTCACCGTGACGGTTTGTGCGTTAGCCAGCGCGCCTTGAGCCTTGAAGGCCTCTTCCGGCGGCAAAATTCTGGGCATCGGATCGCCCCCCAGGCTGCGCAAACCCGCCAGCGCAGACAAGGACTGTAGCGGTTTGGCGAGCGCATCCAGGGACTGCGCCGGTATCGCAGCCGGTGGCTTGGCGACGGCGGCGATGACCGCCCTGGCCGCAGCCGGCAACGGGATCAGCCGGGTCTGGGTAATGGGCGTGTAGCACAGACCCGCATCGGCACAACCCTGATACGTGGCCTTAAGCGTGACCGCAGTCGTGCCCGGCGCGCGTTCAAACGGGAGCGTGATGCGCACCTCTTTGCGATAAATCTCGACCTTGCCGAAATTCTCATCGTCTTTCATCTTGCCTGCGGGCATGCTGGCCGCGCCAAGCGTGCCGCCGGTCAGTTCGAATTTGAATTTCTGGCGATAAAGGTAGTAGCCGTCGGCAATCTGCCAGCGCGCCTCCAGTGTTTTCGGGCTGGGCGCGCCAGCCGAAAACTTGAACGCAACTTCCGGGTCAAGAAAGTCTTGCGAATGCGCACATGCACCCCAAGACAGAAATGACGCAACCAGCAGGTGAATAACATAATTCATATTTCAGTCTCCGCAGCCACCCAGGCGAGATACTCGGGCAGACCATATTCGATAGGCACAGCAATGATTTCGGGTACGGCGTAAGGATGGCATTCTCGCAGGATCTGCTCCACGCGCGGATACGACCCCGAAGTGGTTTTGATCAGCAGCGGAATCTCCTCTGCAACTTCCACCTTATCCTGCCATCGATAAACAGACCGGCAAGTTGCGAGAATGTTCACACACGCTGCCGCCCGCGCTTCGATCAAGGCGCGAGCCAGCCGCTCAGCGACGGCAACATCAGGTACATTGGTAAAGACTATTAATTCGGCCACAATAAGTTTCAAATAAAACGTTGGCTTATGCAGGATAGTGTTCGTACAAATTAAGAGTATGGCCGAATTAATAGCGAATTAAGACAGGCGTTATTGAGACGGCTTCGCGCTTCAAATAAAGCATGACAAACTTGAATTATGCACAGCCAGCTCAAATATTATCCGGCCGTCTCAATAACAGAGGTTTCATCGCATGCGCATTGGTCTGATTGTGCTACTTATTATCCTGTCATTTCCTATTCTCGAAGCCGTCGGCCTTGTCTGGCTTTTCGGGAAAATCGGCTGGTGGGCTGCCGTCTGGCTGGCGGCGGCGGCTGGCGGCGGCATCGCGCTGATCCGCTTCGAACGCATCGCCTGGAGCGTGCGCATGCTGTCCACGCTGCAATCCGGCGCCCATCCATTCGCCTCACTCTTCGCCAGCGGGCGGGTGCTGCTCGCGGGCGGCCTGCTGATCTTCCCCGGGTTCATCAGCGACATCATCGCACTGGTTTTATTGCTGTTGCCGGGAACCTGGATGAAACGAGGTTCGATTCCCCGCGCCGCAAATGACGACGTGCTGGAAGGCGAGTTTCGGCGTGAGACCGACGATAACGGGCGCTTGCGTTAAGTCTCTCCCGCTAGCGGGAGAGAGTGCCTAAGCACCTACACCAAGCCCATCATCACCAGCGCCACAAACGCTGCAAACAGGGCAAAGTGGCTTATCCCTTCACTCGCATTCGTTTCGCCGTCGTGCAGATTGTTCATCACTGCCAGCAAAGTCAGCAACAACATCCCGCCCTGGATCGGCATCAACGCCATCACGATCCGCGCGCCGGAGAACAGCGCAATCCCCTCAATCACCGGCAGCGTCAGCAGCAGCACCGTCGCCAGTGACGCGCCCAAGGCAATATTCACCGTCGTCTGCAGGCGGTCATTTTTGGCCGCGCTGAGCGCAGCCAGAATTTCCGGACTGGCCGAAATCAGCGCCACGAGTACGGCAGGGATGGATTTAGGCAGCCCGCTGCCAACCAGTCCCGCATCCAGCAGCGCGGATAAAACTTCGGGCAACAAACCCACCAGCGCAATCGCGCCCACCATGACGCCGGCATTGAGTGCCGGGCCGCGCGCCGCGTCATGTGCTTCCTCATCCAGCGCGGCGTTATGCTCAAAAAATTGCGGTGCTCCACCGTCTGCAAACGTAAAAAAGCCAGATACATGATCGCCATGATGCCGACCGAAAACACGGAATAGATTTTCCACTGCGCATCCGGCACAAAGTCGGGAATAAACATGCCGATGCCAATCGCCACGATCAGCATCGCCACAAACGAATTGGCCGATGAGAGATTGTATTTGAGGGTGCCGTGTTTGATGCCGCCGACGATTGCAGCGATGCCCAGAATACCGTTGATATCGAACATGATCGCGGCGAACACAGTGTCGCGCGCGAGGGTCGGGTTCGGCGCGCCAGCCAACAACGCCACCAGAATCACCACCTCGACCGACACCGCTGCCAGCGTAAGAATCAGCGTACCGTAAGGCTCGCCTCAGCACAGCGCCAATCCGCCGTGCTCGATGGCACCCTGTTCAAGCGCTGCGCCCAGCCCGAGAACCAGCAGGGCAAGGGCAATCGGAAATTCGGATTTGAGGGATTTCATGCGCAATCAGATAAAAAACGACCGCTCATCCTGCCCGAAAGGAAAACGCAGCGATCAGTGCTTTTTTGTAATGAGTTCGTTGAAACGCTGTTTGTCAGCGTCGTATTTTGCACGCACGCTGACCAGTGCCTCCTGGTTCTGCGACACGGTGCTTCTCAGTTCCAGGCTTTCTTTTTCGCTCTGCGCCAATTGCTGCTTCAGATTGGGCGGCAGCGGCCTTTTTGCCCTGGCGATCTTGTCCGCGCGTGCGGACAGATCCTTCAACGTGGCCTCGACCACTTTTGCGCGAATTTCTGCGCCCTTGATTGCCAGTTTGTGGTGTTCCAGCGCACGGTCACGCGCCAGATCGATTTCGGCTTCGGTTGTGTAAGTCGCCGTCAGCGCATGATCCAGACGCGCCTGCTCGTCAACAACACGCTGGCGTTTGTCTTTTTCCGCTTGTTTGCTGGACGCGTCACGGCGCTCCGATTCAGAGGCAGTGTGCTTGACCACCAGTCCTTGCTTGTTCATTTCCGCCGCACCGCTTTGTTGATAGCTGGGCGGCAAGGTGTCGCCATAATGCACACGCCCCGCACCATCCACCCAGCGATACATCGCTGCCTGCGCAGGCTGGTTGCCGAGCAGCAGCAGAACCAGACTACACGCCGTAGTCAGCACGGTAACGCGCCACGTTTTGCAATTCTTGTACCCGGCTCGAATCACGCTTCAAAAACTCCAGTAAATTATCCAGTGTTGCCACCGCCACGACGGGAATGCCGTAACTGTCCCTGACTTCCTGCACCGCAGAACTTTGTCCGCTGCCACGCTCCATCCTGTCCAGCGCAATCACCACGCCTGCCGCCTCGGCCCCATGCGCCCGGATCAGTTCAACCGATTCGCGCACCGATGTCCCCGCCGAAATCACGTCATCCACAATCAGCACCCGGCCCGCAAGTGCGGCACCCACTACCGTGCCGCCTTCGCCGTGATCCTTGGCCTCTTTGCGGTTGAACGCAAACGGCACGTTCCGCCCCATCCCCGCCAGCGCAATCACAATTGACGCTGCCAGCGGTATTCCCTTGTACGCCGGACCAAACACCACATCAAACGCGATCCCTGAATCGAGTATCGCTTTGGCGTAAAATTCGCCCAGCCGGCGCAGCTTGTCGCCGTCGTTAAACAGACCCGCATTAAAAAAATACGGAGACATGCGTCCCGCTTTTGTTTTGTATTCGCCAAAGCACAGCACATTCGAGGCAATCGCGAACGCCAGAAACCCGGTTTTGTAATCGGACATATTTTGCTTTTCTTGAATAACCAGAATGAGAAGAACCTGATGCGAATTATATCGGCCAATCTCAACGGCATCCGTTCCGCCGCCACCAAGGGGTTTTTTCCCTGGCTCGCCACGCAACAGGCCGACGTAGTGTGTTTGCAGGAACTCAAAGCGCAGATCAGCGACCTGACCCGCGAAATGCTGCAACCCGGCGACTCCTGCGGCTATTTTCATTGTGCTGAAAAAAAAGGCTATAGCGGCGTCGGCATCTATGCGCGCAAACAGCCGGATGAACTGATCGAAGGCCTGGGCATTGCCGACATCGACAGCGAAGGGCGTTATATCGAAGCGCGTTTTGGTGGTTTATCGGTGGTTTCGCTGTATCTGCCCTCCGGCTCCAGTTCGGACGAGCGCCAGCAGGTCAAATTCAGCTTTCTCGAACGCTTCCTGCCGCAACTTGAACGTCTGGCTCAATCGGGACGCGAAGTCGTTTTGTGCGGCGACTGGAATATCGCGCATCAGGAAATCGATCTGAAAAACTGGAAATCCAACCAGAAAAATTCCGGCTTTCTGCCCGAAGAACGCGCCTGGCTCACCCGCGTATTCAACGAGCTCGGCTGGGTCGATGTGCATCGCCGCCTGTGCCCCGATGCCACCGGCGATGCCTACACCTGGTGGAGCAATCGCGGCCAAGCCTACGCCAACAACGTCGGCTGGCGCATCGACTATCAGATCGCCACGCCTGGAATTGCCCAAACCGCCCGCGCGGTAAGCGTCTACAAAGACCAGCGTTTTTCCGACCATGCGCCGCTGATTGTGGATTACGACTACGCGCTATAAGCCCAACCGGGTACAGGGACACGACATGGCAAAAAAAGAACTGCTCAGCATAGGCGGAAAACCCTTCGAAGACCTCAAGCAGGTCAACGAGCATGGGGCCGAGTACTCGAGCGCCCGCGACTTACAGCCCTTGCTCGGCTACAGCCAATGGCGACGGTTTGAAGATGCCATCCAGCGCGCCCAAACATCGTGCGAGCAATCGGGCAATGCTCCTGCCTATCACTTTGCCAGCACCGGCAAAATGATCGAGCTGGGTAAAGGTGGCCAGCGGGAAGTAGAAGACTATCAACTTTCCCGCTTCGCCTGTTACCTCATCGCCCAGAACGGCGACCCGCGCAAACCGGAAATCGCCCAGGCTCAAAAATACTTCGCCGTCCAGACCCGACGCCAGGAGCTGTCCGAGCAGTTGGCCGCCGACATGGAGCGCCTGGAACTACGCAAACAGACCACCGAAGAATTCAAGGCGCTCTCCGGCGCTGCCCAGCAGGCGGGCGTGCAGAGCCGCATGTTCGGCATTTTTCACGATGCCGGTTATAAAGGCCTCTACGGCGGCTTGAGCAATGAACACATCAAGGACGTGGAAAAGCGCATCAAGACCGCCACGCCCAAACTGGAACTGGACCCGCGCAATGCAGGCGGTTTGCTGGGTAACCAACCAACAAATGACAAGGGAACAAGCGAATAACCACCATGCCGCTTAGCTGGAACGAAATCCGCAGCCGTGCCCTCGTGTTTTCAAACGAGTGGGCGGGCGAGGCCTCCGAGCGCGCCGAAGCGCAAAGTTTCTGGAACGATTTTTTCGCCGTATTCGGCATCGGGCGCAAGCGTGTCGCCATTTTCGAGAAGCAAGTCGCCATGACCCGCGCGGGCGAGAAGCTCAAGCACGGCCGCATCGACGCCTTCTGGAAAGGCATGCTGCTGATCGAGCACAAGAGCCGCGGGGCCGACCTTGATCGCGCCTTTGCGCAGGCCGCCGATTATTTCGACGGCATCCTTGAGCGCGATCTGCCGCGCTATATCCTCGTGTCAGACTTCGAGCGCTTTCGGCTCTACGATCTGGAAGACCATACCGAGACCGCGTTCAAGCTCGCCGACCTGCACAAGCACATCAAGCACTTCGGCTTCGTCGCCGGCTACCGCACCCAGGTCATCGCGCCGCAAAACCCCGTCAACATCAAGGCCGCCGAGCGCATGGGCCGCTTGCACGACCGGCTCAAGGCCAGCGGTTACACAGGCCATGCGCTCGAAGTGCTGCTGGTGCGCCTGTTGTTCTGTCTGTTCGCCGAGGACACCGGCATCTTTCAGCCCGCCGGCAGTTTCCGCATCTGGCTCGACGAGCGCACCGCAGCGGACGGTTCCGATCTCGGGCCGCAATTGGCGCAGTTTTTTCAAGTGCTCAACACCCTGGAAGACAAGCGCTCCAAAAATATCGACGAGCAGCTTGCCGCCTTTCCTTACGTAAACGGCAAGCTGTTCGAGGAAACCCTGTCTATCGCCGCTTTCGATTCCGCCATGCGCGAGGCGTTACTCGATTGCTGCGCGCTCGACTGGAGCGCGATTTCGCCCGCCATTTTCGGCGCGCTGTTTCAAAGCATCATGGACGGCAAGGCTCGGCGCAACCTCGGCGCGCACTACACCAGCGAGGAAAACATCCTCAAGCTGATCAAGCCGCTGTTCCTCGACGAGCTGTGGGCCGAGTTCCAGCGCGTGCGCAACAACAAAAACAAGTTGTTCGAGTTCCACAAAAAGCTGCGCACACTCACCTTCTTCGACCC
>JAYVLR010000280.1:0-5427 GCA_043759395.1 Thiobacillaceae bacterium | reverse complement strand
ACCGCGGCTGCGGTGGCCGGCCTCGCCATTGCACCGGGCGTGCTGTTATATGAAGTGGCACATAGTAAACCTGACGATGTCGGTGTAAGCAATCGCAATCGTTGGGGCATGCTGGTGGACAGCACCAAATGTGCGACTGGATGTGATGACTGCGTGACGGCTTGCAGCACCGAAAATGGCTGGCAACTACCCCAACAGAGCAAGCACCCCAAGCAGGCGCCGCAATGGATACGCAAGCTCGAACTGGAAGACCCGCTTTCTCAAGTCAAAACCAACTTGCCAATGATGTGCCAGCATTGTGCCGAACCGCCGTGTGTGGATGTGTGCCCGACCGGCGCATCGTTCAAACGCGCTGACGGCATTGTGCTGGTAGACCGCCACACCTGCATCGGCTGCCGTTATTGCATGATGGCCTGTCCGTACAAGGCGCGTTCACTGGTTCACGAGCCGCTGAACGATACGCAAAAACAGGATGTGCCGCGCGGCATCGGCTGCGTGGAATCCTGCACTTTTTGCGTCCAAAAAGTGGATCGCGGCGACGGCACCACTGCGTGTGTCGAAGCGTGTACCGCTGCCGGTCATAACGCGCTGGTGTTTGGCGATCTGAACGATGCCGAGAGCGAAATCTCCAAGATGCTTCGTACCCTGCCGACCAAACAGGTTCGCGCTGACCTGAACCTGGACCTTGGCGTTCGCTACCACGGAATTTAAACGACTATGGCAAGCATTACCTTTCGCGAAGTTCAAGGCGAGAGCCTGAAATACTGGCTCCTGCTGGGTGGAATCGGCCTGTTCGTATTGCTGGGTCTGGGTGCCTATCTGTACATGCACCATTACGGCCACGTCGTCACCGGCATGGATAATCAGATCGTGTGGGGACTGCCGCATGTATTTGCGGTGTTCCTGATTGTTGCTGCATCGGGTTCGCTGAATGTCGCTTCGATCGCCTCGGTATTCAACAAGCCGATGTACAAGCCGCTGGCGCCGCTATCTGCGATTCTGTCGCTCTCGTTGATGGCCGGTGGCTTGCTGGTGCTGGTGCTGGATCTGGGTCGTTCGGATCGGCTGATCGTGGCGATGACGAACTTTAATTTCAAATCCATGTTTACCTGGAATGTATTCTTGTATTCCGGTTTCTTTGGGCTGGTGGGCGTGTACTTGTGGACTATGCTGGACAGCACGGTCAAATCCTATTCCAAATACGCAGGTACTGCGGCTTTCCTGTGGCGCTTGATACTCACGACGGGTACCGGCTCCCTGTTCGGATTCCTGATTGCGCGCGACTTGTATGGCACCGCACTGCTTGCTCCCATGTTCATCATCATGTCGTTTGCTTACGGCCTCGCGGTGTACCTGATGGTGCTGTTTGCAGCGTATGCGTGGACTGGTCGCCCGCTGGGTGATGCCGTGGTGCTACGCCTGAAAAGTCTGCTGGCAGTGTTCGTGGCAGCGGTGCTTTATTTCGTCGTGATTCAGCATTTGACCAATTTGTATTTCGCAAAAATGCACAATGTGGAAGCCTTTATTTTGCGCGATGGCGGCATTTACACGCAGTTATTCTGGATCGCGCAAATCGGTTTGGGATGCGTCTTTCCGTTGGTGATCCTGTTAACTGCGCTGGGTAAGCAGCGAGTCTGGATTATGGTTGCGTGCGCGCTGATTGTGCTGGGTGGCGTGGCTCAGATGTATGTCACTATCGTCGGTGCGCAGGCGTTCCCGCTGGATATGTTCCCCGGTATGAAGGTAAGCAGCAGTTTCTTTGACGGTGCAGTCCATACCTATGCTCCCAGCCTGCCGGAGTTGTTGCTTGGTTTGGGTGGCGTCGCTGTCGCGCTGTTGATCACGACGTTCGCGGTCAAAGTGCTGCGCCTGTTGCCTGCCAATCTGGATGACATCACTGTCGCCAAGCTAGAGCACGCCGTTTAGATCCCTTGAGGGATGCCGGGCGATTGCCCGGCATGGAGGCTCAGTGCATGAATACTCAAAACACAATAGCGCACACTCCATCAGGCCATCCCGCACGCGGGGCTTTTATGCCCGACAAGCGGACTCCGATTTTCTATGGGGTTAAAACCCCATGAAAAGTCGTATGCCTCGCGTGTTTATTTCTGCCGCTCATAAATCGTCTGGCAAGACCACCGTTTCGCTCGGTTTGTGCGCCGCGCTTCACGCGCGTGGGCACCGCGTACAGCCGTTCAAGAAAGGGCCGGATTATATTGACCCGATGTGGCTGGGGCTGGCTGCAGAACGGGCGTGTTACAACCTCGATTTCCACATGATGCAACGTGAGGAGATTAACCAGTGTTTTGGTGCCAACGCAGTGGATGCTCGCATCAGCCTGATCGAGGGCAACAAAGGCCTGTACGACGGCCTCGATCTTGACGGCAGCAATAGCAATGCTGCGCTCGCCAAGCTACTGAGTGTGCCAGTGGTGCTGGTGATTGACGCGCGGGGCATGACGCGCGGGGTCGCGCCGCTGATTCTGGGTTATCAGGCATTTGATGCCGAGATCAATATCGCGGGCGTGATCCTGAATAATCTCGGCGGCAGTCGCCATGAATCCAAGCTGCGTGCCGTAATTGAGCACTACACTAATGTTGAAGTGATCGGAGCGGTTCAGCACGATGCCAGCTTGCAGATTTCAGAACGGCATCTGGGGCTGGTGCCCGCCAACGAACAACAGGCTGCACGGCAAAAAATGCAACAGATCGGCGGGCGTATCGCCGAGCAAGTGAATCTTGAGCGTCTATTGGCCATTGCAGACAGCGCACCGGCGCTGACGTGGGATAAGGCGGAAGCCGTTAAAGAGGCATCGGGTGCGCTGCGCATTGCTATCGCCCAGGATCAGGCTTTTGGTTTTTATTACAGTGAAGACCTGGATACGCTGCGTGCATCCGGGGTCGAACTCGTCAGCCTTGATACGGTCAACGACCGTGCTCTCCCGGAAGTTGACGGCCTCATAATCGGTGGCGGTTTCCCCGAAGTGTTTATGGATGAGCTCGAAGCCAACCGCGCATTGCGCCACGACATCTACTCGCATATTGAGAAGGGTTTACCGACTTACGCTGAATGTGGCGGCCTGATGTATCTGGCTAAAAGCCTGAACTGGAAAAACCAGACCCGGCAGATGGTTGGCATCGTGCCGGGAGAAGTGGTGATGCATGAGCGTCCGGTCGGGCGCGGATACGCGCGATTGCAGCCGACCGGGCAGGATGCCTGGGTAGAGGCAGCGGACATCCCGGCGCATGAATTTCACTACTCCAGCCTTGAAAATTTGCCTTCAGATGCGACTTATGCTTACACGGTGACGCGCGGACATGGGATTGACGGCAAGCATGATGGTTATATTTATCGCAATCTGCTGGCGGGCTATGTTCACCGTCGCGGCAGCGGATCGCGCGGCTGGATCACGCCTTTTTTAAATCAGGTGCGCATGCATAAAGGCGTGCCATCTCAAACGTATAGGAGCAAGCAAGCATGATCAAGATTACGGATGCTGCCGCTGCGCAGATCAAAATCACCGCCAGCAATCCCGATGTGGCCGGCATGATATTGCGCGTTGCCGCAAAGCGCATGAACGACGATAGCATTAACTTTGGCATGGGGTTCGACCAGGAGCGCGAGGCCGACGAATTGGTGATCGTCAACGGCACCGAGCTTTTGATAGCCAAACCCAGTCTGCCGTTTATCCAGGGCGTGACGCTTGACTATGTGGAAATGGAGGCAGGTGACATGCGTTTCATTTTCATCCCGCCGAATTCCGGGCAAGCGGCTTAGTACGCCATTGACATCCAGCCCACATCCGCCGCACACGATGAACTATCTTCCCATTTTTTATGATATTCGCGACCGCCATTGCCTGGTGGTGGGCGGTAGTGAAACCGCCGCGCGCAAAGCCGAGCTGCTGTTGCGGGCGGGCGCTTATGTGGATGTCGTCGCCCCCAGTCTGCACGCAGGATTTGAGCGGCTTCCCCATCGTGAGCGACTCAATCGCGTTGCCGATCATTACCGTGCAGAATTGCTGGACGGAAAAGAGGCCATCATCGTTGTGGCTGACGATGAGGAACTCAAGAAACGCATTGCGGAAGCCGCGCGAGCGCGCCATCTCCCCGTTAACGTCGCTGACACGCCCGCGTTGTGCAGCTTTATCCTGCCATCGATCATTGACCGCTCGCCGATCATGGTCGCTGTCTCCAGTGGCGGCGAATCGCCGGTGCTTGCGCGTATGCTGCGCGCCCGGCTGGAAACGCTGATTCCCGCATCCTATGGCCGCCTGGGGGCACTCGCTTCGCGTTTCAAGGATCGCGTACGCGCGACGATCAAGCCTGGACAGCGCCGTGCTTTCTGGGAGAAAATATTCCTGTCGCCTGTCGCAGAAATGGTGTTCTCAGGGCGGGAGCAGGAAGCCGAACTGCGCCTCGAAGCCATGATTAAAGACGGTGCGGAACATGACATCAGCCGGGGCGAGGTCTATCTGGTCGGTGCTGGCCCCGGTAATCCGGATCTGCTGACCTTTCGTGCGTTAAGGCTGATGCAGCAAGCCGACGTGCTGGTGTATGACCGTCTGGTTTCCCCGCCCATTCTGGACATGTGCCGGCGTGATGCTGACCGGGTTTATGTGGGAAAAGAGCGCGACGATCACGCCGTGCCGCAGGAGGAAATCAACCTGATGTTGGTGCGTCTGGCCAAAGAAGGTAAGCGCGTACTCCGCCTGAAAGGCGGCGATCCTTTTATCTTCGGTCGCGGCGGCGAAGAAATCGAAACCCTGGTCGAACATGGCGTGCCGTTCCAGGTGGTGCCTGGCATTACGGCGGCGGCGGGGGTGGCCGCGTATGCCGGCATCCCGCTCACCCATCGCGACTATGCGCAGTCGGTTGCGTTTGTTACCGGCCATCTGCGCGACAACACCTTCAACATGAACTGGGAAGGCATCGCCCGCCGCGACCAGACCATCGTGATATACATGGGGTTGAAGGGGCTGCCACTGTTGTGCGAAGCGCTCATCAAGCATGGCCTTCCTGCAGATACGCCAGCGGCCATCATTCAGCAGGGCACGCTCCCCACACAACGTGTCGTCACCGGCGATCTGACCACCTTGCCGCAACGCGCAGCCGATGCCCAACTCAGGGCTCCCACGCTCATCATTGTCGGCAACGTTGTGAAATTGCGTGAAAAGCTCGGCTGGTATCACCCGGAACTCGATGCGGATCAAGCGCATCGTACGCCGCTGGATGCGCCGGATCATCTGCGTTAACCAGATGGTCTCCGGCAAATAACAGTAACCCGGGTTAAGTCGGCTAGTCTCGATAGCCCAAGACAATCCCCGCGTTTGCGGTATAATTGCCGGTTTTTGAACGATTTTATTCTGGATCAGCCCAACCTGGATCAATTTTTCCCAGGATCAATCCTGGGCTTATCCCAATAGAC
>JAYVLR010000279.1:0-2434 GCA_043759395.1 Thiobacillaceae bacterium | reverse complement strand
CGGCACGCGCAACGCATCCTGCTGACTGCCGACCGCGACGCGCACCTGTGCGGTCAGGCCGGGTTTAAGCCGCCCGCCGCGATTGGGGAGTTCCATCCGCACCCGCACGCTGCGGGTGTCGAGACTGGCTTCGGGCAGGATCGCACTCACTTTTCCGCTAAAACTTTCGCCCGGATAAGCCGGCAGTTCCGCCGTCACGCGTTGACCGACGCGCACGCTGCCCGCCTGCACTTCCGGCACGGCGATATCCAGCCACACTGTGCCCAGGCCATTGATGCGCGCCAGCGTTTGCCCGGCTGCCAGCGTCATGCCCGCGCGTACGTCCAGCGTCTGGATCACCCCGGCGAGGGGTGACGCAATCGTGCTCGCGGCGTGCGTCTGGCGTGTCTGCTCCACGCGCTGAATCAGCGCCCCGGGCATGCCGGTGAGCCGCAAGCGGGCGCGTCCAGCATTGATCAGGCTGGCATCATTCAATGCCAGCAGCGCGAGAAACTCCTGCTGCGCACCGACCCATTCCGGAATCATCACCGAAGCCAAGGGCGCACCCGCTGCAATCACATCGCCCGGCGCACGCGCAAACACCCGCTCGACAAAACCGGCGCTCTTCGCCTGCACCACCGCCACATCGCGTTCGTTGAACGCCAGCACGCCGCTGGCCGCGATCTCCGCCGCAACCGCGCCGCGCGTGACTGTCGCCAGGCGCACGCCCAGATTTTGCGTCACGGCAGGATCGATCTTCAACGTCGCCGCGCCGTCCGCGTCGCCCCCTTCTCCGCCCTCGGCATATTTGGGCACCAGTTGCATGTCCATGAAGGGCGATTTGCCGGGCGCATCAAAATGCTGCTGCGGCACCATCGGGTCGTACCAGTACAGCGCCTTTTTTTCTGCGCTCGCCATGCTGGCAGGCGCGGCTTGCCTGGTCTGCCCTGGCATGGCCGCATCGCGCCGCATCCACCACATGCCCGCACCCGCAGCCAGCGCGGCCACAGTCAACAGCAGCGCCGCTTGTTTCAGTATTGTCGACTTCATTCTGCGTTCTCCCCGTAACCAAAATGCAGGCGCGCGGCAGCCAGGCTGCGTTGCCCCTGGAGTTCGATTAATTGCAATTGTGCGGCCTGCGATTCGGCGCGCACGGCGATGACCTCGGCGAGCCCGGCCTTGCCCGCGCGGTAGCTCGCCAGCAGCAGATCGAGCTTGCTGGCGAGCAAGGGCAATAGCGCGTCGCGCTGGCGCGCCAAACTCTTTTCCAGCCGCTCGTACTCGGCGAAATCGCGTTCCAGTTCTTCGGTGTGCTGGCGCAACATCTCTTCGCGTTCGGCCTCAAGGCCAACGCGTTCGGCCTGCTTTTCGGCAATGCGCGGGTCTTGCCGGCGTGCGGCAAATACCGGCAAATCGAAGCTGAATTCAGCCGATACCATGTCCCCAAATTGTTGGCCGCGCCGTTGATAGGCAAGCGCTACACCCCAATCCGGATGTTTTGCCGCTTCGGCTTCGCGCACCTCGGCGACCAGCACCTGGTCGCGCGGTGCAAAAACGGCCAGCTCGGGATGCTGGTGCAGCCGCGCTTGCAGTGCGCTGCGCTCGACCGGCCAGCTTGGCCAGGTTTCATCCATCGTCAAATCAGTGGTATGCCCCAGCCAGCGCTGCAAAGCGGAGTTGGCCTGTTGCTGCTGCGCGCGCAGTTCGTCGCGCTGATCTGCCAGCTTCAGTGCTTCCTGCTTTGGCATCACTGCTTCTTCCACGCGCGCCTGACCGCTGGCGATGCGGGCGCGCACGGCCTCGGCGAGCACACGGTTTTCCTGTTCCAGTTGTGCAAACTGCGCCAGTTTTTTCCCGGCGGCCAGCAGGGTAATCCAGGCCAGCGCCGTGTCGCGCCGCACTGCGCGCCGCACCACTTGCTGCTCGGCACTCGCCTGCTCCACCCGCGCAGCAGCCGAGTCGCGCCGCGCCCGGCGCTTGCCGGCATTGGGCACGTCCTGCATCACACCGATGCGCTGCATGGTCATGAAGTCCGCTGTCAGGCTGCCCGCCGCCGACCCCGAGACGGGGAAGTTGTCGATACCAATGGCAAGCCGGGGGTCAGGTAATTCGGCAGCAGGAATCTGCGCCTGCCGCGCAGCATCGACCCGCGCCTGCTGCGCCGCCAGTGTGGGATAAGTCTGCACGGCCTGCTGCAAAGCCTGGGCAAGCGTAAGCGGAGCGGCGCTGAGTTCGGCATCAAACAATGCCAGCGCCGATAAAACAAGCAGAAAAAACCGGGATAGAGACATGCCCCAACTCCTGAAAAACCGCGCTAACGCGCAAGCACACCCGCGTACAAAAACACCGGCGCATCCTCTGCGCAGCGCGAGCGAAAACTCAGAATGTCAGTACAGCCAGGGGGGATGCCAGATGCTGGCGGCTTGCGCGATAAACAAGGGCGAACGGTAATGTG
>JAYVLR010000278.1:0-11594 GCA_043759395.1 Thiobacillaceae bacterium | reverse complement strand
CCTGTCGAGGACATCGAAGAAGGGGCGTTTGCCCCTTCTTCGTATTGAAAAACCTGTATTTAGATTGGAGTAAAGCATGGCTGAAATTACAGCAAGCACGGTCAAAGAGCTGCGTGAAAAAACCGCCGCACCGATGATGGATTGCAAAAAAGCGCTGACCGAAGCGGGCGGCGATATGGACAAGGCTGAAGAAATTTTGCGCGTGCGTTTTGGTAACAAAGCGGCCAAGAGCGCCAGTCGCATTGCGTCTGAAGGCGTGGTGAGTATCGCTATCAGCGCCGACGGCAAAACAGCTGCCATGCTGGAAGTCAATTGCGAAACCGATTTCGTGGCGAAAAACGATGACTTTCTGGCACTGTCGAAGGCTCTGGCCGAGATGGTGATGACCCAGAATCCGGCGGATGTGGCTGCGCTGTCTGCGCTGCCGTACGGCGGGAAGACCGTTGAAGAAACGCGCACCGAGATGGTGGGCAAGATGGGCGAGAACATGTCGATCCGTCGCTTTGAGCGGCTCTCCGGCCAAGGCAAATTCGCCAGCTATATCCACAGCGGCAAGATCGGCGTGCTGGTTGACGTGTCGGGCGACGAAGCCCTGGCACGCGATGTGGCGATGCATATTGCCGCGTCCAAGCCCAAGTCGCTGGACGCGTCTGGTGTGCCGCAGGCGTTGATCGACACCGAGCGCCGTGTTGCTATCGAGAAAGCGAAAGAAGCGAACAAGCCCGAAGCGATGCTGGAAAAAATTGCCGAAGGTACGGTGCAAAAATTTCTCAAGGAAGTCACGCTGCTCTCGCAGCCCTTTGTCAAAGACGACAAGCAGACAGTCGAGCAGGTGCTCAAATCCAAAGCTTCGCAATGCCATGGCTTCAAGATGTTTGTGGTGGGCGAGGGCATCGAGAAAAAAGTATCCGACTTTGCTGCTGAAGTGGCTGCGGCTTCAAGGGCTTAATCCGGCATGGCTGCTGCGCGCCGCATTCTGCTAAAACTTTCGGGCGAAGCCTTGATGGGTCCGGGTGCGTTCGGCTATCACGCCGATACCATGGCGGGGTTTGTCGCGCAGGTCAAGGAGGTCGTGGCGCTCGGCGTGCAGGTTGGTATTGTAGTCGGTGGCGGCAATCTGTTTCGCGGTGCGACCGGCGCTTTGTCCGGGATGAATCGCGCCACCGCCGACAGCATGGGGATGCTGGCGACGGTGATGAATGCGCTGGCGCTGAAGGATGCGCTGGTAAACGCAGGCGTAGATGCGCGGGTTCAAACTGCGGTGACCATTGCGCATGTCGGCGAAGGTTTTGAGCGCGATAGCGCGGTACGCCATCTTGAAGCCGGTCGCGTGGTGGTTTTTGGCGGCGGTACGGGTAACCCGTTTTTTACTACCGATACCGCATCGGCGTTGCGCGCCGCAGAAATCGGCGCGGATTTGATGCTGAAAGCCACCAAGGTCGATGGCGTGTACACCGCCGATCCAAAAAAGGATCCCGCAGCGACGCGTTATGAAACCTTGAGTTTTGATGAGGCCATTGCTAAAAACCTGGCGGTGCTGGATACCGCAGCGTTTGCCCTGTGTCGCGAACAAAATGTACCCCTGGTGGTCTTTAATATCTTCAAATCAGGCGCGCTGAAGCGTGTCGTGATGGGCGAGCCGGAAGGCACGCGCGTTACATTGAATTAGGATGAAAAACCCTGAGTCACAGAGATACAGAGGCGCGGAGAAACTCGTACAATCATTTTCCCCTCTGGGTCTCTGCGCCTTTTATGCCCTGCAGGGTGCTGTGGCGAGGTTTTCAGGTTTAAGAAATGAAGGAGTGTTTCATGGCTGAGCAAACCATCGCCGAAATCAAGCAATCTGCCGAACAGAAAATGAGCAAAAGCCTGGAGGCGTTGAAAAACGATCTGGGCAAGGTGCGTACGGGTCGTGCCAGTACCGGCATCCTCGATCATGTCATGGTTGATTATTACGGCAATCCGACCGCGCTGCCGCAGGTTGCGAACGTCACGCTGATCGACAGTCGCACCATCGGAGTGGCGCCATGGGAAAAGAAAATGACCGGTGCGGTAGAAAAGGCTATTCGCGATTCGAACCTGGGTTTGAATCCGGCGACACACGGCGACATGATCCGCGTGCCAACACCCGCACTGACCGAAGAGCGTCGGCGTGATCTGGTCAAGGTGGTGCGTGGTGAGGCCGAAGGTGCGCGTGTCGCGATACGCAATATTCGCCGTGATGCGAATGGCACGTTAAAAGACATGCTCAAAGCCAAAACCGCGACCGAAGACGAAGAACGCCGCACCCAGGATGAAGTGCAAAAACTCACTGATAAATATATCGGTGAAGCCGACAAAATGCTTGCCGATAAGGAAAAAGACCTGCTTTCGGTTTAAGCAGACCCTTCAGTGTTTGGACGTTTAACTCTAGCCGTGCCGCAACCGACTGACATCCCGCGCCATGTGGCTATCATTATGGATGGCAACGGGCGCTGGGCGAGAAAGCGTTTGTTGCCCAGGGTGGTGGGGCATCGCAATGGCGTCGAGGCTTTGCGCGGCGTGATCCGCGCCTGTGCCGAGCGCGGCATCAGCCATCTCACCGTGTTTGCATTCAGCTCAGAAAACTGGCGCCGCCCGGCGGACGAAGTGTCTTTGCTGATGGAGCTGTTCATGCGCGCGCTGGAAAACGAAGTCGCAAAGCTGCATGAAAACGGCATACGTTTTCGTGTGATTGGCGACCTCACGCATTTTTCAGAGCGCATTCAAAACCTGATTCGGGAAGCGGAGTTACTCACCGCCAATAATGACCGCCTGACCTTTACCGTTGCGGCCAATTACGGCGGACGCTGGGACGTGGTGCAGGCAGTCAAGAAGCTGATCAAGGCAAACATATCGGCTGACGATATGGTCGAAGACGACCTGACCCGGCACTTGAGCCTGGCCGATTTGCCCGAACCCGATTTATTCATACGCACTGGCGGCGAACAGCGCATCAGCAATTTTTTGCTGTGGCAATTAGCGTATACCGAACTGTATTTTACCGATGCCTTATGGCCGGACTTTGATACGCCAGCGCTGGATGCCGCAGTCAAGTCATACCAAAAACGCGAGCGCCGGTTTGGGCGCACCAGCGAGCAGGTCAGTAAAACCGTGGGCCAGAGTCAGTGAGCGCCGTGCAACGACGCGTGCTGACGGCGCTATTGTTGCTGGCCGTTTTTGTGTCGGCGTTGTTTTGGGCACCCGCTGGCGGATGGTTGGTGCTGGTAACGATCGTGATGGTGGTTGCAGCGCATGAGTGGGCGCGCCTGAGTCGATTCCCGGCCAGCGTCAGCACGACGTATGCGGCACTCGTCGGGCTGATTGCATTGGCGTTGTCCGCGCTACCCGGGGTGGAAGGATTGGCCGCACGCTATGGCTTGTTGGGCTTATCCGCATTGTTCTGGATTTTTATTGTGCCGTTGTGGTTATCGCAGCGCTGGCGTGGCCAGGCTTTTTTTGTGCGCGCAGCCGTTGGCGTAATCGTATTGCTGCCGACCTGGGCTGCGCTGCTGACCTTGCGGGAGCGTGGGCCGTGGGTCTTGCTGGCGGTGATGGCTGTAGTCTGGATCGCCGATACTGCGGCTTTCTTTGCTGGACGTCGCTTTGGCCAGCATAAACTTGCGCCCGCAATTAGCCCTGGCAAAACCCGTGAAGGCGTAGTTGGCGCAATGCTGGCGCTGATTCTGTATGCTTCAGCTGTCAGTGCGGCAGTGGTGGGTTTGCGTATCGTTGGGGCATTGGCGTTGACGATGGCGCTGTTGTATTTTTCGGTATTGGGCGACTTGTTCGAATCCTGGATCAAGCGCGTGGCCGACATGAAAGACAGCGGCACGCTGCTGCCAGGTCACGGCGGTGTATTGGATCGCATCGACGCGTTGACCTCGGCACTGCCGATTGCGGCGGGCGTCTTGCTGCTGGCGGAATATTACCAGTGAGCGCGCGCGTGCTGACCGTGCTCGGCGCGACCGGGACGATTGGGGTCAACACGCTGGATGTGGTGGCGCGCCATCCCGGGCGCTTCGAACTGTTTGCACTGACTGGTGCGACCCAGGTTGAACGGCTGTTTCAGCAATGTTTGCAACACCGCCCAAAATATGCCGTCATGGTTGCGCCTCTCGCCGCGCGTGAATTGCGAGAAAAACTGAAACAGGCCGGTGCTGCGACCGAAGTGCTGGAAGGCGAGGCGAGCCTGGCCGAAGTTGCGATTGCGCCAGAAGTCGATACCGTG
Source organism: Thiobacillaceae bacterium (assembly GCA_043759395.1). Taxonomy (GTDB): domain Bacteria; phylum Pseudomonadota; class Gammaproteobacteria; order Burkholderiales; family Thiobacillaceae; genus Thiobacillus. The sequence continues at coordinate 7,345 of JAYVLR010000278.1, read as the reverse complement.
ATGGCGGCCATTGTCGGTGCAGCGGGGCTTCCCTCAACCCTGGCCGCAGCCAGAGCGGGCAAGCGCATCCTGCTTGCCAATAAAGAAACCCTGGTCGTCTCCGGCCAGTTATTCATGGATGCCATTGCCGCCAGCGGGGCGGAATTGCTGCCGATCGACTCCGAGCACAATGCGATTTTTCAGGCGCTGCCGCGCGACTTCAATGGTAATTTTCAGCAGGCCGGGGTGAAGTCACTCTGGCTCACTGCATCGGGCGGCCCTTTCCGGCAGCTGAGTGCGGCTCGGATTGCGCAGGCCACACCGGCTCAGGCAATTGCCCACCCGAATTGGGTGATGGGCAAAAAAATCTCGGTTGATTCTGCCAGCCTGATGAACAAAGGGCTGGAAGTGATTGAAGCGCGCTGGCTGTTCAATGCGCAGGCCGCGCAAATCAAGGTGGTGGTTCACCCGCAAAGCATTGTGCATTCCATGGTCGAGTACGCGGACGGATCGGTGATCGCGCAAATGGGCACGCCCGATATGCGGACGCCGATCGCCTATGCCTTGGGTTTTCCCGAGCGCATCGAAGCCGGGGCATCGCCGCTGGAGTTGCTGGGCAAGAGCCTCACTTTCGAGGAGCCGGATCATGCGCGCTTCCCCTGCCTGCAATTGGCATTTGAGGCGCTGAAGTTGGGCGGCGCTGCCGCAGCGGTCTTGAACGCTGCAAACGAAGTGGCGGTCGAACGGTTTCTTGAAGGCGCGATTGCCTTCCCGGCGATTCCGGCCAGCATTGAACATGCCATGGATCAACTGGCGCATCTTCCTGCTGACTCGCTGGACAGCTTGCTGGATGCTGACCGGCGTGCGCGCGAATTAACCGAACACTATTTGGCGGCTCACTGATGGGCATATTGCATACGATTATCTGGTTTCTGATTGCGCTTGGCATCCTCGTCACCGTGCATGAGTTCGGCCACTATCTGGCCGCACGGCTGGCGGGTGTCAAGGTGCTGCGCTTTTCGGTGGGGTTTGGATCGCCGCTGTTTGTGCGCCGTCTGGGGCGCGACCAGACCGAGTGGGCGGTGTGCGCGTTGCCGCTGGGCGGCTACGTCAAAATGCTGGATGAACGCGAAGGCGAGGTTGCAGCAGCCGATCAGCACCGCAGCTTTAATCGCGCCAGCGTGTGGCGGCGGATTGCGATCGTGGCGGCAGGTCCGGCTGCGAATTTTGTGTTGGCCGTGCTGTTTTATGGCGTGCTGTTTTTGCATGGCATCCCTGCGCTCAAGCCGGTCATCGGTCAGCCCCTGGACAAAACGCCGGCAGCACTTGCCGGGCTGGTGGCGGGAGACGAAATTACCCGGGTGAATGACGCTGATATCCAGTCGTTTCAGGATTTGCGCCTGGCCTTGTTGCGTGCCGGTGTCGCGCGCGAGTCCGTTGTGTTGCAACTCAAGGACGGGCGTACGACACAACTGGATGTCAGCGGTATGCAGACCGACGATCTGGAACGCGACACGCTGGAACCGCTGGGCATTACGCGGATTGATCCGGACATTCCGCCGGTGGTGGGTCAGGTGGTAGCAGGCGGTGTGGCGGCGAGAGCGGGTCTGGCGGCAGGCGATCATTTGCTGAGTGTGAACGGTGAGGCGCTCACAAGCTGGCAGGCTTGGGTCAAGCTGGTGCGGATGCATCCGGGGAAAGCGCTGACCGTGGACTACGAACGCCATGGTGCAATCCGTTCGGTGAGTCTGACACCCGTTTCGGCCCAGGATGGCGCGCAGCGGGTTGGCAAGATTGGTGCGGCTCCCCAAATCGATGACGCACTGCTGGCGGATTACCTGACCGAAGTGCGTTATGGACCGGTTGATGCGTTGTGGCGGGGCGCGAAAAAAACTTGGGAGATGTCGGCGTTCACGCTGGAAATGATGGGGCGCATGGTGCTGGGCCAGGTGTCGATCAAGAATCTGTCCGGGCCGTTGACCATTGCTGACTTTGCCGGCCAGTCTGCGACGCAGGGCTGGGTAAGCTTTATCGGCTTTCTGGCTCTGGTCAGCGTGAGCCTTGGCGTGCTCAACCTGCTTCCCGTTCCTGTGCTGGATGGGGGGCACCTCATGTATTATGTTTTCGAAGTTTTTACAGGCCGCCCGGTTTCGGAGCGGGTGATGGAGCTGGGTAGCCGTATTGGCATGGGTTTATTACTGTTATTGACCAGCTTTGCCCTGTATAACGATTTGCAGCGTCTGCTTCCCGGATGAACCACTTGATATGACAAAGAACCGCATTACTCTTGCCTTACTGGCGGCATGTGCCGCGCAAACTGTTTTTGCTGCCGATCCCTTCGTGGTGCGCGATATCCGCGTGGAAGGCATCCAGCGCACTGAAGCCGGAACGGTATTCAGTTATCTCCCGGTAAAAGTGGGCGACACGCTCACCGACGATAAAACCACAGCGGCGATCAAGGCGCTCTATGCAACAGGTTTTTTCAAGGACGTGCGGCTGGAGGCGCAGGACGGCGTGCTGATTGTTACGGTCGAAGAGCGTCCGTCGATTGCGAAGGTTACGCTGTCGGGTACCAAGGAGTTTTCCGAGGACGACTTGAAGAAAGGCCTGAAAGAAGCCGGGCTGACCGATGGCCGGGTACTGGATCGTTCCTTGCTGGAAAAAGCCGAACAGGAATTGCAGCGGCAGTATTTCAATCGCGGCAAATATGCAGTCGAAATCAAATCCACCGTCACCCCGCTGGAGCGTAACCGGGTGGCAGTACAGTTCGATGTGGTCGAAGGCGACAGCGCAAAAATCCGCCAGATCAATATCATCGGCAACAAGGCGTTCAAGGAAAAAGAAATTCTCGACCAGTTCGCCTCGACCACGCCTGGCTGGCTTACCTGGTACAGCAAGAGCGACCAGTACTCGAAAACCAAGCTGGCGGGCGACATCGAAAACGTGCGCTCGTTTTATCTGAATCGCGGCTATCTAGAATTCAATGTCGACTCGACCCAAGTGTCGATTACGCCTGACAAACAGGACATTTATATCACGGTCAATATGACTGAGGGGCCGCGTTATACCGTCTCGGATGTCAAATTGGCCGGCCAGATGCTGGTGCCGGAAGATGAGCTGAAAAAACTCATCGACATTAAACCGGGCGATGTGTTCGAGCGCGACAAACTGACTGCGTCCAGCAAGAAAATTGGCGATCGGCTTGGCAACGAAGGCTATGCATTTGCCAACGTGAATGCGGTTCCCGAGATCGACAAAGACAAGAACCAGGTTGCGTTTACGCTGTATGTTGATCCGGGTCGGCGTGTCTATGTCAATCGCGTCAACGTCGGCGGCAATACCAAAACACGCGACGAAGTGATCCGGCGCGAAGTACGGCAAATGGAAGGCGGCTGGTACAACGCCGAAAAAATCAACCTGTCCAAAGACCGTTTGAACCGGCTCGGCTATTTCAACGAAGTGAACATCGAAACCCCGGGTGTGACGGGCACGACCGACCAGGTTGACGTGAATATCGGCCTGACCGAAAAGTCCACGGGCAATATTCAGCTCGGTGCGGGTTTCTCATCCTCAGAAGGTCTGGTGATTTCCGGATCCGTGTCGCAGGCTAACGTATTCGGCTCGGGTAATAGCGTGGCGGTGCAGCTGAATACCGGCAAGGTAAATAAGGTCTATTCGCTATCGTTTACCAATCCATATTTCACACTTGATGGCATCAGTTTGGGCTATGACCTGTATCGGCGCGATACCAATGCGGGTGCAGCGTTAAACAGCAACGTGAGCGCGTATCAAAGTTCCACTTACGGCGCGGGCGTGCGCTTTGGCTTGCCGTTGAACGAGAAAGACCGCATCTCCTTCGGTGCGACGTTTGAAAATACGAGCATTGCCATCGATCCATTAACGGCATCGCAGCAGTACAAAGACTTCATTAAAAACTTTGGCTTAACCAACACGACGCTTCGTCTCGACACCACCTTCGCCCGCGATACGCGCGACAGCTATCTGTTCCCAACACGGGGGATGCTGCAGCGCGTGTCCGCCGAAGTGGGTACGCCTCCGGGCAGCCTGCAGTATTACAAGCTGACATTTCAGAATCAGCAGTATTTTCCCTTAAGCAAAGATTTCACCTTGTTGCTGAATGGCGAACTGGGTTACGGCGCGGGTCTGGGCGGGAAGCCCCTGCCCTTCTTCAAAAATCTCTATGCAGGCGGCAATGGATCGGTGCGCGGCTTTTCGACCGCCACGCTGGGTCCGAAGGATGCGAATAAAAATGCGATTGGCGGGGATCAACGCGCGATTGCCAATGCGGAACTCTTTTTCCCCTTACCCGGACTGAAGGATGACCAGTCCTTGCGCATGTCAGCGTTTTTTGACGCGGGCGCGTCGTTTGGCCCTGGTGACATCAATCCAGATGCCAGCAAGCCGCCTCGTTACGGGAGCTTTGCATTTGGTGATCTGCGTTACTCGGTAGGTGTGGCCGCGTTGTGGGTGTCGCCGCTGGGGCCGCTCAAATTCAGCCTGGCCAAGCCGCTGGCGGCGCAAGCTGGCGATAAAACCGAGGTGTTCCAGTTTACGTTCGGGAATTCGTTCTAATCCGTTATGGAGTCTTTGAATCATGCACTTTAAGCAAACGATTGCGCTGGTTGCCTTGCTGCTTGCCGGCAGTGTTGCCGTTGCCGACACGAAAGTCGGCTTTGTGAATACCGAGAAGCTTCTGCGCGAAGCGCCGCTGTCCGTGGCGGCGCAGAAGAAGCTGGAGAAAGAGTTCTCCAGCCGCGAGCAGGAACTGCAAAAAATGACCAAGCAGGCGCGCGAGTTGCAAACGCAGCTCGACAAGGACGGCGTGACCATGTCCGAGTCCGAGCGCAAGAACAAGGAGCGCGATCTGGCTAATCTGAATCGTGAGTTTCAGCGTCAAAGCCGGGAGTTTCGCGAGGATCTGAATCTGCGCCGCAACGAGGAGTTGGGGCAAATTCAGGAGCGTGCGCGCAAAGTCATTATCGACATTGCCAAGGCCGAAAAGTACGACATCATTATTGAGCAGGCAGTCGTCTACGTTGACCCCAAGAGCGACATTACCGACCGGGTAATGAGAGCGCTAGGCGGCAAATAAACCGGCGCGCCAAGTAAATGGAGGCGAACCGGTGAGCACTACGCTGGCAGCGCTCGTCGCCCGTTTTGGCGGAGAGTTGCTGGGCGATAGCGCAACCCTGATCCGCCAGGTGGCGCCGCTGGATCGGGCGCGACCGGACGAAATCGGCTTTGTCGCTGACAGCAAATATTTTTCCCGATTGCCGGAGTCGCATGCCGCTGCGGTCATTCTTCCGCTTGGCGCGGCCGATGCCACTCCTCTGCCGCGTATCCTGACGGCGAATCCTTATCTGTATTTTGCGCGTGTCAGCGCGTTCTTGAATCCGCCGCCATGCCCGCCAGCCGGTATTCATCCGGCTGCGGTGGTGGCGGCGAGCGCCCGCATAGCGGCTGATGCGTGCATCGCGGCAGGCGTCGTGATTGGTGAGGATGTTGTGGTCGGCGCGCGCGCGGTGATTGGCGCGAACAGCGTGATTGGCGACAGGGCGCGCATCGGCGAAGCGTGCGTGTTGCACGCCAACGTCACGGTCTATCACGGCTGTCTGGTCGGCGACCGCAGTATTCTGCATTCGGCTTGTGTGATCGGTGCGGATGGATTCGGGTTTATTCCGGATCAGGGGCGCTGGGAGAAAATTCCGCAAATTGGCCGGGTGCTGATCGGACAGGATGTTGAAGTCGGTGCGGGTACGACGATTGATCGCGGTGCATTGGGCGATACGATTATTGAAGACGGGGTCAAACTGGATAACCAGATTCAGATTGCGCACAATGTGTTCATCGGGGCGCATACGGCGATCGCCGCGTGTACTGGTATTGCGGGCAGCGCTAAAATTGGCCGACACTGCACGATAGGCGGCGCGGCGATGATTCTGGGACACATAGCAATTGCTGACGGGACGCGTATTTCAACCAATACGCTCATCACCAAAACCTTGACGGTGCCAGATACCTATACTGCGGGCATGCCTTTTTCAGCGCATGACGTGTGGCAAAAAAATGCGGTTCACATGCGTAATATCGATCAATGGGTAAGCCGGATTAAAACGCTTGAAAAACGACTCGCCGAGCTGGAAAACGCCGAATCAGACAACAGCGAGTCAAAAAACAGGGAGCCTGGGAAATTGCCATGATGATGAATATCGAAGAGGTGATGCAATATCTGCCCCACCGTTATCCCTTTCTGCTGGTCGATAGGGTGCTTGAGATGGAGTTGGGGAAAAGCATTACGGCGCTAAAAAACGTCACCTTCAACGAGCCTTTTTTCACCGGGCATTTCCCCGGCACGCCTGTGATGCCTGGGGTGCTGGTGCTCGAAGCCCTGGCGCAAGCCGCCGCACTCCTGTCATTCAAGACTGCAAAGTATGCCCCGGAAGAAGTCGGGATTGTCTATCTGGTCGGATTCGATAATGCACGATTCAAGAAACCCGTCGTGCCGGGCGATCAGTTAATCCTCAAAGCTGAAATTACCCGCACCATGCGCGGCATCTGGAAATATGCCGGGCGAGCCGAAGTCGATGGCGTGCTGGTGGCGGAAGCCGAATTGATGGCGACGCTGCGCGATAAAACCTGATATGTCTATCCACCCCACCGCGATTATCGCGCCGGGCGCACGACTGGCCGACGATGTCGCCATCGGGCCCTATACGGTCATTGGCGAACACGTGGCAATTGGCGCTGGCACCAGCATTGGTGCGCATGCGGTGATCACCGGCCATACCCGTATCGGCTCGCACAACAAAATATTTCATTTTGTGTCGCTGGGCGAGGCGCCGCAGGACAAGAAATATGCGGGCGAACCCACCCGGCTTGAAATCGGCGATCACAATGTCATTCGCGAGTTTTGCACCCTCAATACCGGCACCATTCAGGCACAGGGTGTGACGCGCATCGGATCGCATAACTGGATCATGGCCTATGTGCATATCGCGCACGATTGCGTCGTTGGCGACCATACGGTGTTTGCCAATAACGCCTCGCTGGCTGGCCATGTCGAAATCGGTGACTGGACGATCCTCGGCGGCTTTACCGGCGTCCACCAGTTTTGCAAGATTGGCGCGCATGTGATGACGGCGATTTCCAGTGTGGTATTCAAGGATATTCCGCCTTACATGATGGCAGCAGGGCAGCCTGCTGCGCCGCATGGATTGAATAGCGAAGGGCTCAGGCGTCATGGTTTTTCAGCGGAGGCGCTGAGCGCCCTGAAGCGTGCTTACAAAACCCTTTATCGCGACGGAAACACGCTGCCCGAAGCGCGGGCGACGCTGTTGAAGGAGGC
>JAYVLR010000277.1:0-9397 GCA_043759395.1 Thiobacillaceae bacterium | reverse complement strand
AACTCTTCCAACTCATTAATCAATCCCAACAACGCGCCGCCTGAATCAACTCACAAACAGAACCCGCTCAGGCTCATGTCCGGATTGGACAATACTTATGGGCGGGCAGGTGCCAGGCTCAATTTATGCCGGATTTAGCCGTTATGTTTTCTCTGGCAATCCATATAAATAGCTAATGCGCAAAAAAACGGCCCTCTCAATTCGCTATCTGGCTCTGCTCTTTATGCTCTGCCTGTTTGCGTTGACCGCGCTGGCAGGCGTGGTTGCCTATGTGAACGCGCAGGAAGTAGTGAATGCGTTAACGTCTCAACATTACCAACGCACGCTGGCGCTGACGCTGTTCGTACTGCTTGGCTTCCAGATTCTGGCCGCCATGGTGGTGTTTGCCGCGAATGACCGGCTGCTCGTCAAGCCGCTGCATCATTTGTCGAGGCAAATCGACGATATGCGCGAGGGCAATCCCGGCATCGATTCGGGTATCGCATATCCCATGCGGATTACTGAACTGGATAATGTGCGCCACTCGCTGCGCCGTTACCAGATGCAGTTGAACGCGCTGCATGACTCGCTGGAAGACCAGAATCGCGAATTTCGCAGCCAGGCACGCCAGGATGTGCTGACCCACTGCCACAACCGGCGCGCCTACGAAGAAGACTGGGCGCGCCTCAAAGACAGCCTGCATACTGCGCCGCAGAATGTGGCTTATCTGATTTTTGATTGCGACCATTTCAAAACCATCAACGATACCTACGGCCACGCCACGGGCGACCGGGTGCTGGTCACGATTGCCGATGCACTGGTGATGGCCTTGCGCGCTAAAGACCGGCTGTACCGTCTGGGCGGCGACGAGTTTGCAACCTTGCTGGCAGACACCACGCAGGCTCAGGCAAAACAGGTTGCACAACGCTGCCAGATGTTGATCGAAGCAGCCAGTTTCTCAGAACTGGGCATCGCCGAACCGGTGAGCGTAAGTATCGGCATTGCCTATTGCGCTGCCGAGAGCCCCGACCGTATCGCCGCGTTGCCGAAACAGGCGGATATCGCCATGTACTCGGCCAAACAGCCGGGCCACAGCAAGGTTTCCCTGTACGACAAAGAGACCGATATAAACAGCGACACCTTGTTTGCCAGCCGTGAAACCAGCGCAGTGTTTCAGGCGCTGGCTAATCCCGGCATGATCGAATTACACTACCAGCCGGTATACGCCATGCCTTCGCGCCGCGTCGATTACTACGAAGCACTCGCGCGCATCCGCTGGAAAAACGAACTCATCATGCCGGGCGCTTTTCTGCCGGTTGTCAGCAGCCGCCGACTGGAAGCAGAATTCGATCTAGCCGTGCTCAACCAGGTGGAAGCGGATCTGGAATCCGGCCAATTGCCAGCGGGTTGCGGCGTGTCCATCAATCTGTCGGCACAAAGCCTGCTGCGGCCAGAGGTCGTATCCCAGTTGCTAGAGCTGTCGCGCTACAACGAACGCCATCCGCTGATCCTTGAAATCACCGAGACCTCGTTGATCACGCAAATGATGGAAGCACGCACCTATCTTGATCTGCTGCGCACGACCCATTTCAGAATTGCCATGGACGACTTTGGCACGGGCTATTCGCCGATGCGATATCTGGTGGATCTGCCGGTTGACGTGATCAAGTTCGATATTTCGCTAGTGAAAAAACTCGGTGAAAATGATCGCGCCGGACAGATCGTCGCCGATTTCGCCAGGATGATGGCCGATGCCGGGTATGAACTGGTGGCGGAAGGGGTAGAAAATGAAGCCGTTCTGGCGCGCGTCCAGGAACTGGGCTTTGCGCATGTACAGGGTTTCCTGCTCGGTCGGCCACAGCCTTTATCCATGCTGGCTAAAAACCTTGCTGCGGCATGAACCACGACGACTGAGCTTAATGTTTTCCCGATCTCCAGATCGAGGCTGCTTTAATGTTTTCCCGATCTCCAGATCGAGAAAATGATCCACAGGCTGTTGAAGAATGCGATCAGAAATCCCAGCAGGCCAAACAGGGGCAAGCCGAACAGCTGGGGTCCGCCAGTCACGGTCATGATGATGCTGGAGCCTACGACCAGCGAAGCGGTCAGTATGCCCATGGTGATGCGGTTGCTGGCGCGGTCGAGTTGCTGGCCAAAATGATCCAGCCGCTTCAGATCCAGATCAATTTTCAACCGTCCGCGCCGCGCTTCACGCAATAGCCTGGAAAAATCACGCGGCAAATCCGCCAGCACTTCCAGTGCTTCATGCAAGCTTTTACGACCTCGCGCAAATATCGCCTGCGGGGTGTAACGGGCACGAATGATCTGATCCACAAACGGCGTGACGTGGTCGATCATGTGGAAGTTCGGGTTGAGTTGTTGCCCCAAACCTTCCAGTGTAATCAGGGTTTTGAACAGCAAAGTCAGATCAGCGGGTAGCACCAGGCTATTCTCGCGCAGCAGGCTGGTGATGTCGTTCAATAACGCCCCGAGATGGACATCCTTGAGCTGTAAATCATCGTAGTTCAGCATCAATTCCGACACTTCGTACGCCAGGCGTCCCTCGTCCACCTCGGCATCGCCGGTCCAGTCCAGCAACACTTGCAGCATCGCCATTTCGTCTTTGCCGATCAGGGCATAAAGCAAATCCACGATCTGATTGCGGCGCAGATCGGTCAACATGCCGACCATGCCAAAATCGATCAGGCCGATGACATTGCCCGGCATGAAAATCACATTGCCCGGATGCGGGTCAGCATGAAAATGCCCGTGCTCCAGGATCATGCGCAACACGGTGTCCGAACCGCGCGTTGCCAGAATGACCGGATCAAGCCCCGCCGCATGCAGGCGGGCGGCATCAACCCCGATCACCCCCACCAACTCTTCCTGGACATTGACCTGGGAATTGCTGTACTGCCAGTACACCCTGGGGATTTTTACGCTGGCGGCATCGGCAAAATTGCGCGCAAACTGATCCATATTGCGTGCTTCTTTAATCAGGTCAAGTTCGCGGTGGAGCGAGCGGCGAAACTGCGCGACGATATGGGTCGGATCGTAGCGCCTGAAATCCGGTGCCTCGCTCTCCAGCAACTTGGCGACGTGATCAAGAATCCTCAAATCTGCGTTGATTTTGGTTTCGATGCCGGGACGACGGACTTTTACCACCACCGCCGTGCCGTCTTTCAGACGCGCGCGATACACCTGAGCAATCGAAGCCGCCGCCATGGGCGTCGAGTCGAACTCGGCAAAAATATCGGCCGGTTCGCCGCCTAGCGCCTTGACCAGTTGCGGATGCAACAATTCATACGGTACGGCAGGTACATGATTGTGGAGTTTTTCAAACTCGGTGATCCATTGCGGTGGAAACATGTCCACCCGGGTCGCCAGCAGTTGTCCCAGCTTGATAAAAGTCGGACCCAGTTCTTCCAGCGCGCGGCGAATGCGCACTGGCGCGTCAAGCTGGGAAATTTCGCTGGTGTTGCTCCAATGCAGAATACGCCCCGCTCGCTCCAGCGCCTTGCTGATCCCCAGCAGCCGCACCAGATCGCCCCAGCCATAGCGAATCATGACGGATGCAATTTCGTGCAGGCGGGGTAAATCGCGAACGACAGACAGGGTTTCCCAGAGCATGAGTTACGATTTTTGTTTTAGGCCATGCAGTTTAACCACAGCACGCAGTGAACGGAAAGTTTCTCCGGTCGCTGCGCATATTTCAGAAGACTAGCGATGCAGCCGCTCGCTCTGACGTTTGAGCGCATCCGACAGCGCAGACAGCACGCCACTCGCGACCGAAGACAAACGTTCGCCCGCCGCATCCGCCACTTCCCCCACGCCTGCGCGTCCTGCGCGCGCAGACGCGTTGAGACCATTGGTCATCGTTTCCAGCGCTGCACGCACCCGGTCGCCGGTATCTGTCCGGGTGGTTTTTATATGCTCGCCCAAAGCATTCAGTTCTCCTTTGAGCTTGCCACTGGATTTCTGCGCGGTGTCTTTCAAACCTTCCATCAAGGCAGCTTCCAACTCCTTGACCCGGGCGATCGATGCCTGCAATTCCCCTTCCTTATAAGCCTTGCCATGCGATGTAGCCTCACGCAGCGTAAGCGAAACCGCTTCAGCCGTGCTGCCTATCGCCTCACCCAGACCCGCCGCCGCCCGCCGCAACTCGGTACGCAACTCGGTACGCAACTCGCCCCCGCGCTGCGTCAGCCCTCTGCCCACGCCTTCTGTAATCGCCGCGACAATGTCACGCAACTCAGCCAGCGATAATTTTCGATCCAGTAAGGCGCGATGAGCCAACTGGCGGACACGCTCCTGCAAATCGGGCGCATCTGCCGCCGCCTCAGCTTCTACGCGCAGATCGTTCAATGCTTCACCTATTTCTGCACCTGTATTGTCTTGCTCATTCATCTTGCTCTCCTTGTTTTCAAACCAAAGCCAGTTTCGTGACACAGCCCGTTTCACCGTATCATGCCCTCAATATAGAACATCGCCGTTTTAAACCCATGGCTGTTTGCAATCCATGAATAAACTTTTCGCTTTTCTCATCGCCGCCGTTTCCACAATCGCCTATAGCGATGAGCTGCTTATGCCGGCTGAAGTTCCCATGCTCGCGCTCAGCCTGATCGGCACCCCCTACCGCCTGGGCGGAAACCAGCCGGAAACCGGGCTGGATTGCAGTGGCCTGGTCAACCACGTTTACCTGCAAGCGGCCAGGCTGCAATTACCGCGCGACACGGCAGCATTGAGCCAATTTGGGCATGCCATCGAAAAAGCGGGATTACAGGCGGGCGACCTGGTCTTTTTCAACACGCTCAATCGCGCTTTTTCGCATGTCGGCATCTACCTCGGCGACGACCGCTTTATCCACGCCTCAAGCAGTGCCAGCGGCAGCGTCATGCTGTCTTCCCTGACCAGCCCCTACTGGGCTGAACACTTTTATGGCGCACGACGCGTGCTTCAACCCGGCGCACCAGAATGAACCGCATCATGCCCTCCTCGCCCCTGCGCACCCTGCTGTTCAATGTGGGGTTCGGCTTCACCCCGGCTCTGCTGTTGATGCTGGCGGTGATCGGGCTGGGCAATACCCAGATGGCGCATCTGAACGCCGAGCTGCAAAACGTCGTGACCGTCAACAACGTCAAAGCGCGGCTGGCATCGCACATGCGCGACACCTTGCGCGATCGTGCGGTACTGATGCACAACATCGTGGTTTCAGGCGATGCCTGGAAAAAAGATGCGTTTTTTTTACAGTTTCTGCAATATGGCGAACGCTACACCAAGGATCGCAACCAGCTGGTTGCCATGCTTACTACGTCTGACGAAATATGGCTGATGGATGATCTGGATACCATCACGGCCAGCAACCAGCCCGTCATGTTCAACGTGGTCGAATCGGCACTCGACGGCAACAATGCCGCTGCACTGAAGCAGCTGCAGGATCATGCCATTCCCCTGCAAGACCGCCTGGTAGAGGCGCTCGACAAGATGACCGGCCTGCAACGGAAAGCTAATGAAGCCGCGCTCGAAAAAACCTACACGGCCTATCAGACCACGCGCAATCTCATGCTGGTTCTGGGGATCATCGCCACCCTGCTGGCCACCCTGGCCGTGGTACTGGTAAGCCGCCGCATGCTGAAGCAAACGCGGCAAACTGAAGCCGAAAAGCAAAAATACCAGACCCTGTTCGAGACCAATTCCGATGCCGTCATCATTCTCGACGACAAGGGATTTATCGACTGCAACCCGGCGACACTGTCGTTGTTTGGCATGGATTCGGTCGCCACTTTTCTCAGTACACCCATCCCGCAACTGGGCACCCTGGTGCAGGCCAATGGCGCGAGCGGCTACGATCATGCCATGCAGGCCATCGCCCTGGCGCGCAAACAGGGACATGCGGCCATGGACTGGCAGGGCTTGCGCCAGGACGGCTCGGTGTTCTCGGCTGAAATCGCCCTGCATGCAATGCAACTCGAAGGCCGCCCGATGATCCAGGCGATCATGCGCGACGTATCCGAACGTCAGGCTTCCGAGGCTGCGCGCGAAGCGGCGCGCCAGGCCGCATTGCAGGCCGCGCGCACTAAAACCGAATTCGTTGCCACCGTCAGCCATGAGATTCGCACGCCCATGCACGGCATTCTGGGCATGAGCGATCTGCTGCTAAAAACCCCGCTGGACAGCCAGCAGCGCGATTACGCCCTGATGCTGAAAAACTCGGCGGGAGGCTTGCTCAACATCATCAACGACATCCTGGATTTCTCGAAAATCGAAGCCGGCAAGCTCGTGATCGAGAGCGTGGCCTTCTCGCCCAACGCATTGCTGCAAGGCCTGTTTGACCTGTTTCAAGCCCGTGCGCTGGAAAAAAACATCACCCTGAAACTTAGCCTGCCAGGCAACAGCCCGCCCGCCCTGTTGGGCGATCCCACGCGACTGCGGCAGGTCTTGCTCAATCTGCTCGACAACGCGGTCAAATTTACGCCACAGGGCGAAGTCGAGTTAAGTGCAGCGTATCAAACCGACGGCAACCGCAGCGTATGCCGCTTTGCCGTCGCCGACACCGGCATCGGCGTTGCGGATGACTCGATCGTGCAGGTGTTCGAAGCGTTTTCGCAAGCAGACAGCTCGACCACCCGCCTGTTCGGCGGCACCGGTCTGGGTCTGACCATCAGCAAACAACTGGCCGAGTTGATGGGCGGCACGCTCCAGGTCGAGAGCAGACAGGGTGAAGGCAGCCGGTTTACGCTCGAACTCAGCCTGTTGCAGAGCGCGCTGCCGATGCCCGAACCGTCGGCCAAAACAAACGCGCTTCAGTTGCGCGGACGCCTCCTCATCGTCGAAGACCATCCGGTCAACCAGAAACTGCTGGCCTACCAGCTCACCGCAATGGGCTTGCAGCATGTGCTGGCCAATAATGGTTCAGAGGCGCTGGAACGCTACCAGACCGACACCTTTGATCTGGTGTTCATGGATTGGCAAATGCCAAAAATGGACGGCCTGGAAGCCACCCGGCGCATTCGCCAGATGGAAGGCGGCAACCGTCATGTTCCGATCATTGCACTGACCGCCCACGCCTCGCCCGAATTCCGCAAAACCTGTCTGGCTGCAGGCGCGGATGATTACCTCAGCAAGCCTTATTCCGAATCTGCGCTGGCCGCACACCTCAGTCGCTGGCTGGCACACGCTGTCGACACGCCCAGGCCGCTTGCTGAAAGCCCGGCGACCGAACAGTCGCTCGACCGCGATGCCTTGCTGGCGCGGTATCAGAATGACCATACCTTGGTGAACGAACTGATCAGCGTGTTTCTCAGCACCACCGAAGCCAGCATAGATGCCATCCGCAAACAGCTAGCCGAAGGCAACACCGATGCATGCCGCAAAGAAGCGCACGCCCTGCGCGGTGCCGCCGCAAGCGTGCTGGCCAAAACCATGCAGGCCCGCGCGGCCGATCTTGAAACGTGCCTGCGCACGCCCGATTGCCCGGACGGCAAACGACTGCTGACCGAACTTGAAAACGAACTGGTTCGCCTGCAGGCCAGCCTCGCCCAAGCCAGCAAAAATGATTGATGCATGACGATGCCCTTACGGGGATAATCCTGCATCCTCACCATCCTGTTCAGGAGAATTCATCATGCGAATCCTATTTACCGTATTCCTGAGCCTGGGGCTTGTGTCGAATACCGTGACAGCCAACCCCGTTCCGGGCCAGATCATCATGGTGCCGGTTCTGGCACAGGTCGTCGGGGTAATGCCCGCTCCCGCCACGCCGCCGCAATCGCCCAAGCCCGCTGCCGCCGCGCCCACTCCCGGCGGCTGGATGATACCCATCCCCACGCCCTATGGACCGGTCTTGCAGCAGCAGGCGCTGCCGCCGCCGTATCGCGATTACCAGATGAGCCGCATCCTCAGCTCGGAAGAGAAAAAACGCTGGATGCAAACCGCCATGCCGATGCTGGGCAGCATGATGAAAATGGACGCGCGCGAAGCGATGAACAACTTTGCCGTCAAATACAAAGTCAAACCCGGCATCACATTCGACGAAGTGGTTGAATCGATGATGCTGCGCGCCAACCAGCAAAACCTGAAATTCGTCGGCAGCAACCTGATCTGGAAAGACTTCAAAGCCGTGCTCGGCGACAACACCGCGCCGCGCGTCGAAGTCTTCAGCTTTTGCGACATCGCCGTCGGCCGCGACCTGCTGCGAACCATCCCCGAAATGGCCGTCTTCCTGCCCTGCCGCATCACCGTCATGGAAGATGCCGACAAGAACATCTGGGTGCTCACCCTGGACTGGGACGTCACCTGGCTCGACCAGGCCGGCAAACAAAGCGGCATCACCCCCGAACTGCGCAAAAGCGCAATCATCATCCGCGAAAAACTGGACAGCGTCATGCGGGCTGGGGCGAACGGGGAGTTGTAGGCTTAGGGAAGCGCTGATTTACTCCGTTATGCGAGCCAACCGGACTATAGGGGGCTTCTATCAATCCGGTTTTCGTCCTTCCCGCGAAGGCGGAAATCCAGTCAAATAAAGCATCTGGATTCCGGGTCTAGCCCGGAATGACGGATTGATAGAAGTGCCCTATACACTCACCGATCCAGCGGACTCACCACCCCGCGCCCGCCCTTGTTCAAAACGTGCGTGTAGATCATCGTTGTCGCCACGTCCTTGTGGCCGAGCAGTTCCTGCACCGTGCGGATATCGTAACCGCCTTCGAGCAAATGCGTGGCGAATGAATGGCGCAGCGTATGCGGGCTCACCGGCTTTATCAACCCGGCTCGATCCGCCGCCTGCTTGACCGCACGCTGCACCCGTTTTTCGTCCACATGATGGCGGCGCACTGCGCCGCTGTTTTTACCTTCCGGGTGGCGCGGGTCAGTTGAAAACCCCGCAGCCGGAAACAGGTATTGCCAGGGCAGCGCCTTTGCCGCATTGGGATACTTCACCGCCAGCGCATCTGGCAGCCACACCTCGCCGCGCCCCTGCGTCAAATCAGTCGCGTGCTGCGCCCGCACAAATTCAAGCTGTGCGCGCAAGCGTTCGCTCAGACTATCCGGCAGCATCGTCACCCTGTCCTTATTACCTTTGCCCTCGCGCACCACAATCTCGCGACGCGAAAACTCCACATCCTTGACCCGCAGGCGCAAACATTCCAGCAGGCGCATCCCCGTGCCATATAGCAGACACACCAGCAAATTCATTAGCGGATCGTCCACCGCCTGCATCAACCGCCGCACCTCGTCCACCGTCAACACCGACGGCAAGCGGCGCGGACGCTTCGCCCGCGTCACCTCCGTCAAACCCGGAAAATCCAGCCCCAACACCGCCTTATACAAAAACAGCAAGGCCGACAAAGCCTGCGTCTGCGTTGACGCGCTCACATTGCGTTCCACCGCCAGCGAAGTCAGAAAAGCCTCGATCTCGACC
>JAYVLR010000276.1:0-2274 GCA_043759395.1 Thiobacillaceae bacterium | reverse complement strand
ATCGGCCCCAAGTCCTTTCCCATCGTGGCGCCCAACTGGTGTATGCGCTGGTGGATCGGCTGATACGTAATTGTGGTCAGCGAAGTCTGTCGCGAGAAGAAGGTCGCCGCCGGATCATTGGCAGTGTAATAGAAGCCGGATACATCCCAACCATTTTTTATCCAGGAAAGGCGTGTCCCGTAGGCCGCCTCCTCCAGCCCGGTGGGTTTTTTTTCTTTGGCGATAATCGTCTGGAAACCGGGGATGGCAGGCGGATTGAATGGGTAGAACTCGGCACCGGGTTTGCCGATGTCGTCATAAGTCATATAGGGTATCCACACCGCTTCAATGTGAAAATCTCCGGAGAAATATTCGGCCCGCGCCGCCCATTGCGGGATGCGGATCATGTCGAAATCTGGCAGTACTAGCTGACGTAGATCCTTGGCAGAAACCACGTCGGCAAAAAACAACCCAACCATCTCGCCCCATACAATGTGCTGGCGGCCCAAGCGGAAATCCCAGTCGCCCGCAGCCAGGTCCACATAGGCCTCACGAATCATGGCCTCGAAGCGCTGATCGCGACGCACGGCGTTAGGGTAGTAGTCTGTGAGATCGTAGATCGGGTCGTAATAGACCCGTCCGCCTAGCTTCCAGCCCATGCCGTTTGCAGTACGGCCCTGGCCGGATACGTCGAGTGTGTTATTGAAGCGCGACCAATGCTTTCTTCCGGCATAGGTATAGGCCAGATCGTTTTGATAGAAACCGGTTAGCGTCGGGGAAGTTGATGCAGACTGGACCGTGGTGGGCGCCTCGGCCAGGACGGGCTGGGGTGGGGCTACTGGTTCGTTCATGGGACCGGCCTGTTGCCCCTGGGGGGTCGCGGTAGGTACGGGAGTCGATGCTTTAGGTACGAATTTTTTAGGTGCAGGTGGCGGACTACCGAACAGATCGTCTATCGATTGCGCCTCGCTGACTTTGATCCGGTCGGTAGCATAAGCTGGGGGTGCATTAACCAAAAGTACCAGCACTACGCGGGTAAGCAGTCTACGGGAACTAGCGGCATGATTTGTTTGGAGGCAAAAATAGGGGGGCGTCATATTTCCTTAATCCGTGATCTGACCATCGGCTAGTTCGATCACGCGGTCGGCCATTTCCATGACACGCGCGTCGTGAGTGGAGAAAATGAAGGTCGTGCCTTCTTGGTTATTGAGCTGTTTCATAAGTCTGAGTATATCCTCTCCGGTTTTGTGGTCGAGGTTGGCCGTCGGCTCGTCCGCGAGCACGATTTTGGGGTGCGTCACCAATGCGCGTGCGATGGCTACACGTTGACGCTGCCCGCCGCTCAGTTCATTGGGGCGATGGTGAGCATACCGCTCCAGGCCCACGACCTTGAGGTAATGTGCGATCCGTTTCTGCCGCTCGTTCTTATTCACATCGCGTATCTGCAACAGAGGATATTCGACGTTTTCCCAGGCCGACAAGACTGGCAGCAGATTGAAAGTCTGGAACACAAAGCCCAGCGTGTTAAGGCGCAAATCGGACAGTTGGTCAGGCGACTTGCCGCCTACATTATTTCCTTCGATGCTGATCCGGCCGGAAGTGGGAATGTCGATGCAGCCAATTAGATTGAGCAGCGTGGATTTACCGCTGCCGGAAGGTCCGACCAGGGCCATGAATTCTCCCTTGGCAATGGTGAGAGATACATGCCGTACGGCGGTAACGGTCTGCTTTCCAAGTGTATATTCTTTGCTGACGTCTTCGACCAGCACCACGTTGTCTGACGAGATGCCTTCGGAGGAAGTGTCTTCGACAAACTCCAGCACAAAGCAATGAATACCAATCCGGTCGCCGTGTTTCAACGGAGCACGTTGGATTTTTTCGTCATTTAGGAAAACCGCGCGCGCGCTGCCCAGATCTTCAATGAAAAATGCGTTACCCAGACGCTGGATCAACGCGTGTTTGCGGCTTACTCCGCGGGCCGACAGTCGGATATCACACTCAGAGGCGCGGCCTATTTTGATGTGAGACTTGTAAAGACGAATTTCGCGCAGCGGCTGCTGGTCTTCGTGAATAAGGAGTTTGGCCATGGCAAAATGTTTAACCCGGGTTTGTCTAGCGTCCCCATCGCTGGTGGGCGCGGCGCACTGAATAAAACAGCATAATAGTCGATAATGGGAGGTCAAGTTTCATCCTAGGGATTGCAGATGCACGCCTATACAAGTTTCCCCTCAGTATTAAATTTCATCCTGCTCCTCTTGGTTTTATTGCGGCGCAGTATCGCCCATTTTGGAGCTG
>JAYVLR010000275.1:0-4165 GCA_043759395.1 Thiobacillaceae bacterium | reverse complement strand
GCAGCCACGGGTACCTGCCGCACGTGCAGTTGTACCCAAGTCTACGACGGCCAAGCCTGAGGTTAAAGCCAGGCTCAGCTTTAAGGACGCGCGCGAATTGGAAAACCTGCCTGCGCAGATTGCCGCGCTTGAGGCTGAACAGGCGGCGATTGCCGCGCGCCTCGCTGATCCTGCGCTATACCAGCGCGCGCCCAAAGACGCAGCGGCCTTGAGCGCGCGTTCCGCCACGATAGACGACGAGCTGCTGGATCTGCTGGCACGATGGGAGGCGCTGGAAGCACGGCAGGCGTAGGCTTCATGCGTATCCGGGCGCTAGCTTTTGTCGTTTCACGTGAAACATTGCAGCGCAGAAGGTAGAATAGCGAGCATGAAATTCCCTGAAAAATTCGATGTAATCATTGTCGGCGGCGGCCATGCGGGCACTGAGGCTGCGCTTGCGGCTGCGCGTATGGGCGTGAAAACGCTGCTGCTGTCGCATAACATCGAAACGCTGGGCGCGATGTCGTGCAATCCGTCCATCGGCGGTATCGGCAAGGGGCACCTGGTCAAAGAGGTCGATGCGCTGGGCGGCGTGATGGCGATTGCCACTGACGAGGCCGGGATTCAGTTTCGCACGCTCAACGCGTCCAAAGGCCCTGCGGTACGCGCCACGCGGGCGCAGGCCGACCGCGTGCTGTACAAAGCGGCGATCCGGCAGCGGCTGGAGAATCAGCCAAACCTGACCTTGTTCCAGCAAGCGGTGGACGATCTGGTTCTGGAAGGTGAGCGGGTCGCTGGGGTTAAAACGCAGATGGGGATCGTGTTTGAAGCGCGTGCCGTGGTGCTGACGACGGGGACATTTCTTGCCGGGCTGATCCATGTGGGGCTGGAAAACTATCAGGCCGGACGCATGGGAGACCCGCCTGCGGTCTCGCTGGCGGCGCGGCTGCGTGAGCTGAGTCTGCCGGCCGGGCGGCTCAAAACCGGCACGCCGCCGCGCCTCGATGGCCGTACTATCGACTACAGCAAAACCCAGATTCAGCCGGGCGACACGCCCGAGCCGGTATTTTCCTTTATGGGCGATGCCGCGATGCATCCCGAACAGCGCCCATGCTGGATTACCCATACCAATAACCAAACCCACGACATCATTCGTGGCGGACTGGATCGCTCGCCCATGTATACCGGGGTGATCGAGGGTGTGGGGCCGCGTTACTGTCCGTCGATAGAGGACAAAATCACGCGCTTTGCAGACAAGGATTCGCACCAGATTTTTCTCGAGCCGGAAGGCTTGACCACCCACGAGGTTTATCCCAACGGGATTTCCACCTCGCTGCCGTTTGACGTGCAATTGCGCATTGTGCGTTCGATTCCGGGTCTGGAAAACGCACACATCCTGCGCCCCGGCTACGCCATCGAATACGATTATTATGACCCACGCAATCTGCGCGCATCGCTCGAAACCAAGTCGATCAACGGCCTGTTTTTTGCCGGACAGATCAACGGCACCACGGGCTACGAAGAAGCCGCAGCACAGGGGCTGCTGGCCGGAATCAACGCCGGTTTGCAGGTGCGAGATTTGGCGGCATGGTGCCCGGCGCGCCACGAGGCGTATCTGGGCGTACTGGTGGATGACCTGATTACGCGCGGCGTGTCCGAGCCGTACCGCATGTTTACCAGCCGCGCCGAGTATCGTCTGCAACTGCGCGAGGACAACGCCGACATGCGCCTGACCGAGTTAGGCCGGGGCTTGGGCGTGGTCAACGATGCGCGCTGGGAGGCGTTCAACCGCAAGCGCGATGCGGTTTCACGTGAAACACAGCGCCTGAAAGCCGCCTGGGTCAACCCGACCTCGTTGCCGCCGGAAGCCGCCACGCGCTTGATTGGCCAGCCGATAGACCATGAATACAGCCTGTTTGAATTGCTGCGCCGCCCCAGCCTGAGTTATGCGCAGATATTGACCCTGCCCGGCGGTGACGCAGGTGGCCACCTGATTGATGAAAAAGCCGACCCGCGCGTGGCCGAGCAAGTCGAAATTGCCGCCAAATATCAGGGCTATATCGATCGCCAGAATGATGAAATAGACAAACAGCGCGGGCAGGAAACCCTCAAACTGCCGCTGGATCTGGATTACAGCCAGTTGACTGGCTTGTCGATGGAAGTGCGCCAGCGTCTGCAAAAGGCGCGACCGGAAACGCTTGGGCAAGCCGCGCGTTTGCAGGGAATTACCCCGGCGGCGATTTCAGTGCTGATGGTTTATGCCAAACGCGGGTTCTCGCTAGACAAGAAGCGCGCATGAGCATGCGAGCGCAACTTGTGGCGGGAATCACCGCCTTGGAGCTAGACCTCCCTGCGGCTGCCGAGGATCAACTCCTGGCGTATCTCGCCCTGCTGGAAAAATGGAACCGTGTACATAATCTGACGGCGGTACGTGAGGCAGACAGGATGGTGAGCCATCACCTGCTGGATTCGCTCGCGGTCGTGCCGTATTTTCAGGCGGGATGCGTGCTGGACACGGGGAGTGGTGGGGGGCTGCCGGGCATTCCGCTGGCAATCACCCGCCCCAATCTGGAGGTCACGCTGATCGACAGTATCGCCAAGAAAACCGCTTTCTTGTTGCAGGCCAAGGCCGAGCTTGGCTTGGGGAATGTGTCTGTAACAACAAGTCGGGTCGAGGCATTCCAGCCAGAAGCGGGGTTCAGCGCCATTACCTCACGCGCATTTTCCGACCTCAAGGAATTTGTCACGCTTACCCGTCATCTGCTGGCTCCCGGCGGTCGCTGGCTGGCGATGAAAGGTTTGTACCCGCATGAAGAAATTGCCGCTTTGCCTGGCTGGGTAAAACTCAGCGCGGATCATGTACTCACTATCCCCGGCCTTGATGCCACGCGTCATTTGATTATTCTGGAGCCTGTTCTATGAGCCGAATCTTGGCGATTGCCAATCAAAAAGGCGGAGTGGGCAAGACCACCACTGCTGTCAATCTCGCGGCCAGCCTGGCCGCATTGGGGCAGCGTGTGCTGTTGGCCGATCTTGACCCGCAGGGCAATGCCACCATGGGCTCGGGGATCGAAAAGCGCAGCGCCTTGCCAACGGTTTACCAGATTCTGCTGAATCAGGTGAATGTGGCGGAGGCGCGGATGCATTCCAAGGCCGGGCGGTTTGATGTCATCCCCGCCAATCGCGAGCTGGCCGGGGCTGAGATCGACCTGGTCTCGCTGGAACAGCGCGATTTGCGGCTGAAAGTCGCGCTGGCTCAAGTCGAGGACGAATACGATTTTGTGCTGATGGATTGCCCGCCCACCCTGAACCTGTTGACCGTCAACGCCTTCGCTGCCGCGCAGACCGTGCTGATCCCCATGCAGTGCGAGTATTACGCGCTGGAAGGCCTGACCGATCTGGTCGCGACGATCAAGAAGGTCAAGCAACGCCTGAATCCCGAGATCCGCATCGAAGGCTTGCTGCGCGTGATGTTCGACCCGCGCAGCACTTTGGCGCAGCAAGTGTCCGATCAGCTCAAACAACATTTTGGCGACAAGGTCTACGACACCGTGATCCCGCGCAACGTACGGCTGGCCGAAGCGCCGAGCCACGGTCTGCCGGTGCTGGCCTACGACCGCCAGTGCAAAGGCGCCAAGGCGTATATGGAACTGGCGGAAGAAACGCTCAGACGCGCCGGCATCACTGTGGAGGAAACAGTTTAATGGCAAAACTCAAGGGACTCGGACGCGGCCTGGACGCACTATTGGGCGGCGAAGACAGCGCAGCGCCGCCGCAGGGCGAATTGCGCATGCTGGCAGTCGGCAAACTTAAACCCGGAAAATACCAGCCACGCACGCAAATGGACGCGGCGGCGTTACAGGAACTGGCCGACTCGATCCGCGTGCAGGGCCTGATGCAACCGATTTTGGTGCGCGAACTCGAGGCCGGTGGCTTCGAGATCATCGCCGGCGAGCGTCGCTGGCGCGCCGCTCAACTGGCGAATCTCGACGAAGTGCCGGTGCTGGTGCGCGAAGTCGCCGACGACGCGGTCGCCGCGATGGCGTTAATCGAAAACATCCAGCGCGAAGACTTGAATCCGCTCGAAGAAGCCAGCGGCATCAAGCGCCTGATCGACGAATTCGGCATGACGCACCTATCCGCCGCCACTGCCGTAGGCCGTTCGCGCACTGCGGTCTCGAATCTG
>JAYVLR010000274.1:0-15472 GCA_043759395.1 Thiobacillaceae bacterium | reverse complement strand
TTGTCCACCACCATGCCGCAGATGGGATCTTTGGCCTTCTCTTTGGATGCAGTGGAACTTGCGGCAACCGTGGCGTGGGAATGCACGTGAGGCGTCGTGGCACCGGGCACGAACCGGCCAGGCGCTGCCTTGAACTTTTGCAGGCAGCTATCGGAGCAGAAGAAATAGTCTTTGCCCTGGTAGGACAGCCTTCCGGCCGCGTCTTTCTCGTTGACGCTCATGCTGCACACGGGATCGGTGTCCATGTAGGTTCTCCTTCAGCTTGGCAAGGCAATCGACGGCGATTCCGCAAGGGGCGAAATTCCGGTCAGTGGCGGCGCGTCGGCGCATTTGAGCGCCACCATCTTTCGCAGCGTCGGCTCTTCCACCAGAAACGCCTCTACCGCGACGGGTTCGAACTGGGTACCAGACATACGCCGAATTTCCGCTCTTGCATTGTCGAAAGATATTCCCTTGCGATAAGGTCGGTCGGAAGTCATCGCATCAAGAGTGTCGATAACCGCGAACAAGCGCGCCCACAGCGGAATATCTTCGCCCGCTAAGCCCCGCGGATAACCCGAGCCATCGAAGCGTTCCTCGTGGCACAGCACGATCTCCGCCGCCTGAGCCAAGTGCGGCACGTCGGCGAGAATTCGGTGTCCGATGTCCGGATGCTGCCGCATAGTGTCCCATTCGTCCGGCGTCAAAGGCCCTGCTTTGAGCAGGATGGCGTCTGGAATGCCGATTTTTACGAGGTCGTGCAGCAGTGCGCCCCAGTACGCCTGGCGCAATGTCGCCGCATCGTCGCTGAAATGTTTAGCCAACACCAGTGTGTGGCAGGCGACGCGCCTGGAGTGCAGGTCGGCTTCATGCTCGCGTAGCGCGGTCGCCAACGCCTCAGTCAAAGACACGCAGGGCATTTCCGCCGCACTCCACTCTGGCACGTGTTTTATCGTGCCGAGAAAGCAGCTTTCACAGACATTCCCCTCGGCGTGCCGCCCATGGGATGCACCGTGCGTACGGACAATGTCGACAAAAAAATTGTTGTCATGACTGACCTCCGTTAAACGACTTTTTTGAAGCGACAGAAAAGCGACTTGTGTTATCACACTCCACAATCAACTCAGCGCGAAACCCGCTACTGCAACATTTATCTGATGCTCACGCCTTGATCAGGAAATTACGCATCATTCCCATGTCTTCGTGTTCCAGGTTATGGCAGTGATACAGGAACAGCCCCGGGAAGTGTTCGAAACGCATCAGCACCCGAACCCGCTCGCCCGGCATGACCAATACCGTGTCTTTCCAGCCTTCATCCACATGGCCTTCACTCACGCTGCGCCATGCAGCCATCGCACTGGGCTGAACGTGCCGATTGATGATACGAAACTGGACACCATGTACATGCAGGGGATGCGGCATGCTGCCCATCATGCCCATGCCCGCTTCATTGATGAATTCCCACACTTCGGTGGAGCCGAGGCGTACGACTTCGTCGCTGGCGACGCCTTCCATCTCGAACACGCGACCGTTCAAGCTCCAGCGCATGCCACTTGCGGTGATGCGAATGGGCCGGGGATTGTTCAGGTTGTGGGCTTGCTCCGGACGCAGAGGGGGAATGCTGGCCAGACGCCCGGGCAATTTTTCCGAGACTGCGGCACCCTGCCCCAGGCGCACCTTGAGCACCGGGAACGCAGAACCTTGCGCCGGGCCGCTGCTGCCCATTCCCCCCATCATGCCGCCGCCACTCGACGCGGCAAAAGGCAGGCTGACCAGGTTTAATTCCCCGCTTGCTGCACGGCTCGAAAAATCGACCCACAACTCAATCCGCTCCGACGGCGCAAGGGTGACATACGGCCTGCTCACCGGTGCTGCCAGCAGTCCGCCATCGGTGCCGATCACGGTCAGCGGGCTACCATCGTGCCAAGCCAGTTTGTAGATGCGGGAATTCGATCCGTTCAACAAACGCAGCCGATAGGGTTTGCGCTCGGCAGACAGCACAAAATCCGGTCGTCCGTTAACGTGAATCCGGTCCCCCAAAAACCCGGCCATGCTCGACATCATGCCCATCATCCCCGCACCCTGGCCAATATATTGCAGCTGGTTGTCGCGGGTGAAGCTGCGATCCTGAATCACCAGACCGACATCGCGATCACCATCTGGCAGCTTGAGTGCGCGTTCTTCGTCATCGGTCACGATAAACATGCCAGTGAGGCCGGCATACACCTGCGAGCCAGTCATGCCATGGGGATGCGGATGGAACCAGTAAGTGCCGGCACGGTTGATCACCTCAAACTCGTAGACATAGCGCCCGCCCGGGCCAACGGCATAACGGGGATGGCCGTCCGCCGCTTCCGGCACCAGCAGTCCGTGCCAGTGCACCACGCTGGGCTGCGACACCTCGTTGATGAAATGGATGCGCACGCGCGTGCCACGGTGAACCCGAATTACCGGGCCGAGCGGGCTATCGGGGTGATGGGAGACGGCCCGCGCATCGCCTTTGATTACCTTGGCGCGATAACGCCAGACGTTGGTCGGCGCGCCCGGCAGAAGCGGGATCTGATCCGGCACCGCGCGCAATTCAATTTCAAGATCAGGCGTGAATGCGGCCGACGCAGTCGCAGCGTTTTGCACGGATTGCGCCGTGCCAGGCACGATGCCCATCAAGACGGTTCCGCCCAGCACACTCAGAAAACGTCTACGGCCTATCTGCTTCAAAAAAGTCATTTATTGCACTCCCATCCATCCATAACCCCGCCAGGAACGCGCCATTTCCTGTCGTTGGCTATCGGTTAACAAACCATCCATTTTTTGCTGCAGGTCGATGGCTGCATCGTGTTGCTGGCGCTGAAGATCGAATAACTTCTGCGAGGCGGCGCGAATCGCGTTCCAGTCCCGTTTCTCGTTCATTTGCAACAGGTTGAGCTTGTCCTGCGCAGCCCAAAGCTGCTGTGCCCGGCTGCTGTTGCGCGCCACCGCCTCTTGCTGCAGCTGGCTGAGTTTTTGTGCCTGCTCCGGCGTGAGCCCAGACAGTTGCTCTGGCACCGAGGCAACCCCCCTCATCATGCCGTAGCCCATTCCATGCATGCCCAAACCGACCTGGCCCATCATCCCGTAGGGCATGCCCATGCCCCGGCCAGCGCCCATGCCGCCCATCATTCCCGGCCCCATTCCGTATCCACCGAATGTACCCCCCACCCGGGAATCCTCGTTCCATCCGCCCATTCGACCCCAGTCATGCCACGTCCCGTAGCCCTTTGAGCCGGGTCCGGAGCCAAAAGCCAGAAATCCTGTGACAACGATGAGAACCGCCCATAAGGCAACCCAGAAACCGCTTTTCCGATTCATGCCCATTCCTTTCTTTCGATCAGTCACGAAGCGCTTACAAGCATTGCCTCCTGGCTACTGCGTCAAATCGCGCTTACGCTTCTGAAACTCCTGATCGTCGATCTCGCCGCGTGCATAACGCTCCTTGAGGATGTCCAGCGCCCTGCTGCCGCCGTCGCTACGGCCACCCGAGTCGGAAGATGTTCCCATCCACTTCACCAGCGCGACGATGCCGACAACGATGAGCACCCACCACAAGACCATGAATATCCAGCCAAAACCACCTGCCATGCCGTAACCGCTCATCATCGCTTTTCTCCAATGATTGCCTCTGTGAGTTGTGGATTGCTGGATGTGGCATGGCCAGTCAATCCCATTCCTGTTAGGTGTTCGAGTCGTTCCCTAATAAGTTAACACGAAAAGCGCGATGCCCCAGAGCGGCAACCAGTCGACCCTTTTCAGGGTATCCCTATCCATGACACTATCTCACCGCAGTTTTTTGCTCCAGAATCCCCACGCGATTCCATAGAGCGCGCCGAGCACAAAACCGGCGGCGGTGAACAGCGCGAATCCCGCCAGGAAGGCAGTGGGACTGCCGGAGATCGGCCACGGGCTGGCCGGCGCAAGCGCAGCGAGCAGCCCGAAGGGCGGAAACAGCGCATCGAAAATGGCGCACAGGATATACGCCACACCCAGAGTCGTCGCCAGCGAGAACGCATGCACTTTCCAGAAGCCGGTCATGACACACCCTTGAATATTATGGGTTCCATGAGCGGCGCGGCTACGTGCCTGACCACCCGATGCGCCAGCATCTGTCCAATCTCCATTCGATCGCCGTCCATCATGCCTCCTGGCTTGCGAGAGCAGGCCCGTGGCACTCCGTTTTCCCGGTTACTTGGCGGACGCGAGTGGGCCTTGCGGTTTTGCCATCTGCTCCATCATCATCTGCATCATGCCCATCATCCCGCTCATCATCCCGCCCATCATCCCGTCTTTCATCATCGGACAGTCCATCATGCCGCCCATCATGCTTTTCCCCGCCATCATGTTTTCCTGCATGGTCTGCATATGCTCCTGCATCATTTTCTGGCGCTGTTTCGGGTCTTGGGACTTGGCCATCTGCTCCAACTGACTTTGCATTCGTTGGGTATTGGTCTGCATTTTCTGGATCGTCTCATCGGCGACGGGCGCGACGACCGGCGCGGTCGCGCAGGTTTTTTGACCGGGGTGGTGCGCGTCGTCCGCCAGAACGGGCTGCAAAGCCAGGCTGGATGCAATCATCAGGGTGGCGAACAGGATGGGGTGTTTCATGGCAATCTCCTTGGGTTGGGGTAAACGAGAACTACGGTGTAACGACTTCGAACCTGGTTACGGTGATGGCACCGCCGACTTTCCCGGCCAGAAACCGGATGCGGTCACCCGGTTTGACCTGGTCGAGCATCGCAGCATCTTTGACGCTGAATATCGTAGTCGTAGCAGGCATACCGAGATTATCCAAGGGGTTCGCACATCAAAACCTTGGGGTCACACAAAGCTTTGAGGTCTTTCATCATTACATTCGCTGGTGACTGGCGACAAAAAGGTAGGTCATGTGTCTCTCCCCTGATGGTTTGCGATGATTTATTTTCCGCAATGCTGTGCAGGCCAATGTGCTTTGCGTTGCCTGCTTGTTTACCCGCAAGGGGAAAGCCGTGGCTGTAAAGTCGTTGAAGCGACAACAACCGCGCACTGGTCGAAACTTACTCTGTGGTTTTAACGGGTATCAAGATAAAGTTGTTAAAGCGTTAATCCGCGCCCGTTCAAATCTCAAGTTTCGGTGATGTTGACCTCGGCTCCGACTTCTACCCGATCAAACAAATCCGCCACATCTGTGTTCCGCATGCGGATGCAGCCATGCGACGCAGGCGTGCCAATCTTGTGTTCTTCGTTGGTGCCGTGGATATAGATATAGCGGGCGTGACTGTCTACTGCATCGCCTTGGTTTTTGCCGGGTTCCAAACCTTCCAGCCACAGGATACGACTCAGGATCCAGTCACGTTCTGATAGGTCGGCATCCTGGTTCGGCGTCCAGATTTCCCCGGTCTGAACCCGCGCCTTGAACGCCGCAAATAGCGGCGCGCCCGCCCCAATTTTTTCAGCAATACGATGCCGCCCGCGTGGTGTGCAATAGCTGCCGTCGGCCTCGCCTGCCCCATTCATCGCGGACGATATCGGATACTGCCGTAACAAAATAGCGCCATCGGGTGCGGGTTCGAACAGATAGAGTTGCTGCAGTCGCAAACTGATTTCGATTATCACGCTGCTCATGTTCCTTTCTTTGTTTGTCGCCGCGCCTCAAAAAATCCCGAGATCAAGGCCGAGCATTCGTCCGCCAATACTTCCCCCTGCACTTCGCAATGGTGGTTCAGGCGCGGCTCGGCAAACACATCCATCACACTGCCGTGCGCGCCAGTCTTGTATTCGCGCGCACCGTACACCAGCCGGGCGATGCGCGCATGCAGAATCGCCCCGGCACACATCACGCACGGTTCCATCGTCACATACAGCGTGCAGTCGGTCAGCCGGTAATTTTTCAGGTGGGCTGCCGCATCGCGCAAGGCCATGATTTCCGCGTGCGCGGTCGGATCGTGACCCGAGATCGGCTGGTTGAAGCCGCGCCCGATAATCACGCCGTCTTTCACCACGACTGCGCCGACCGGTACTTCGCCCGCATTCCTTCCGCACCGCGCCAGTTCCAGCGCGGCACGCATCCAGTCCTCATCGTCCATTTCAGTCAAGGCGTTCATCCCGCTATCAGCGTCAAACCAATCAGGATGGTCACGGTCTCAAACGCCCGCTTGATCCACAGATTGCCTTTGTTAATCGCCAGGTGGCTGCCCATATAACCGCCAATAATCGACCCCGCCAGCAACGCTGGCATCCAGCCCCAGGCGACGGTACCAAGAAAGCCGAGCACCAGCGCGCCGGTTCCGTTCCACACCAGGCCGCACAGCACCAGGGTATACGCGACTGCGCGTTTGTAATCGAGGCCAAAATGGTGAATCAGCCAGACCGTTAAAAACAGACCCGTACCGCTGGTTATCGAGCCATTGAGAAAACCGACAAAAAAAAGTCCCAACACGCCTGTCACCAGCGCCCGCCCTTGATGATTTTTGGGCGTGTGTTCCAGGCCCAAAGCAGGTCTGAACACCGAGTACAGCCCCAGGCTCAGGATCAGCACGCCCAACAAAAAAGTCGCAATGTGGCTGGGCACCTTGAGAATGATGGCCGCACCCAGCACAACACCGGGCAGCCCTGCGGCGAGAATAATCAGCGAGAGCCGCCGCTCCAGATGGTTTTCTTTAAGATGGCGAAGGCTTGCCCCCAAGCCCAGCGCGACACTGGCAACTTTGTGCGTGGCCAAGGCCGCCCCAAACGGCAGACCAAGAAAAATCAGCATGGGGAATTGAATCAAGCCTGCACCGCCACCCGACAACGCTGAGAAAAAATTGGCAATGAATGATGCGACAAAAAGAATGAACTGGTTAAGCAAGATTGTCCGTCACGTAAATCCTGGGACTGTCATGCGGGGCTTAGCCCGTCACGCCCATCTCGACCGGCAGCTTGGCGTAAACCAGCTTTAATCCCGCCTGACCAATCAAGGCCAAAAAACGATCTGCCGCCGCGCCGTCCACAAAAAACTCGACGACGACCGGCAGACTGCCCGCCAGCTCGAAAAAACTCGCATCATGGTGCTGCCCATGCCGCCCGAATCCGGCCACGGAGCGAAACGCCGTCCCGCCCGGAAAGCTCTGCTCCTGCGCCAGACCAAGCAGCCACTCATACGCAAGCTTGCCGTGAAAGCGCGCCGACTCGGACACGAAACATTGCAGACAAACAGTATTCATCAGACCCGGCTCACTTGAATAATTTCATGCTGTAAAACCCCAGACCGGTGGCCAGGAATGAACCCGCCATGTGACTGAATGCGATGGTGCCGCCCCATAGCCACAAGCCGCGAGACAAAGCGGTGACCACTTCAGCCGAGTAAGTTGAGAACGTGGTGAACCCACCCAGGAAGCCGGTAATCAGAAACAAGCGCGCTTCCGGCGGCAGCCCCGGGTGATCGGCAAACCAGGCAATCACCAGACCAATGCCATAACCACCGATCAGGTTGACGGTGAGCGTACCCAACGGCAAGGACGGGAACACCGGGTTGAGCCAAAGCCCAACTCCCCACCGTAACCATGCGCCAATGGCCGCGCCCAGACCCACAACAATAAACCCGTTCATCGCGGGGAAACGTGGATGACATTCATAGTTCGATTCTATCCGCCAGGCACGCCATATACCTTGGTTTACATGGCATCCTTGATAATCTCGGTGAGCAGTTTATCCACATCTGCCAGCGCTTTCTTCAAGGCAGGGTTTTTGCTGGCGGCGGGTTTACGGTAGGCGATGTACACGTTTTTATCGTTCGGAATCGTATACACCGACACGATATACGGGCACATCGCAATCGCATGCGGGTCGGCTTCCATCATGTTGCGGGAAATACGCGCACTACAAAACTCGAACTGCTCGCCGTTTTCATACACCTGTTTCGTCGCACCCAAATCTTTGCCGGTGCGCTCCAGCATCTCGGCAATCTTGTTGCTGTGATTGATTTTCAGACCCTTGCCTTCGATGGAAGATTCCACCTGGTTGCGCACCTCGGTAAACGTACCCTGTGCCTTGAATAATACGGTGTAAGCCTCAGCTGCATACGCCAGAACCGGGCTGCAAAACAGCACCGCTGCCACAAATATTTTCTTCATCATCTTCTCCATGATTTGAAACTCAAGGTTTGCAAGGCATCCCTGCACAGGCCAGTATAGACATTTGCTACACTAACCCGATGTCAAAAAATCTCCAAGCACAAAGGAAACTACAGGCGCACGGCCGCTTCTGGTTCACATTGGAAGGCAAGAATTTTCTCGGGCGCGGGCGCGTCGAACTGCTGCAACGCATCGCAGACACCGGTTCGATCTCACAAGCCGCCAAAGCAATGAAAATGAGTTACAAAGCGGCATGGGATGCGGTGGATGCGATGAACCATGCCTGGGGCAAACCGCTGGTGGAAAGCAATCCCGGCGGGAGCAGTCTGGCAGCAGATGCCAAACACCTGATAGCCGCATTCAGGGAAGCTGAGGCGATGCACAAAGTCTTTATAAAGGATCTAGCAGACGCCCTCCCGGCACAGGCTATCGTGGCTAAAATGTTAGAGGGATGATGCAATTAACTTTGCCTGCGCAAAGACTCAATTTCAAGTTCCTCCCGTTGAATGAGCACTTGGAATGAGTCGCTTGATAGCACCCGGTACTCACGATTACGCGCCGCGAGAAGCGGATCATCCCACGTGCCAGGCAGCGACGGATGGCACATGAGAACGTCTCCCGCCATCGCATGCTTACACCATATGCCGAGGTGGTGCAGATAACATTTTTCAGACCCATCAAACCCATATACCCCGAGGAGGTGGCCGTTTTGCC
Source organism: Thiobacillaceae bacterium (assembly GCA_043759395.1). Lineage (GTDB taxonomy): Bacteria > Pseudomonadota > Gammaproteobacteria > Burkholderiales > Thiobacillaceae > Thiobacillus. Next base: position 6,656 of record JAYVLR010000274.1, on the reverse strand, counting down.
GATAGCCATGCTGCCTTGCCAGCCGACGCAATGCCGATGCCCCCAGACACTCAATCAACCATGGCTTTAAGCTTGCCGACAAAGGGAGCTTAAGTGTTATCCCGTTGCGAGGTGCGTGCGTAGCCCGCAACCAGGGTTTATCCGACGTATAGCGCGCATTCAGCACTTCAAAAAGCACATCCCTGATGACAGGAAATTGGTGGACATGCTGATGCCCGTCAATGAAATCCGGCATGCGATCCATGGCCGCCTCAAAATGATCCAGCTGCCGCTGTATATCGCGCTTGAGTGCAGCGTGATCCAGTCGGTGCGTGTAGGCCTGCAAGATGAGCCCCGGCAGTGATTGCGAGACGTAGTTCTGGCCAAAACGCTCAGTGAAATTGAGGTGCAAACCCATTTCAGGCTGGGCATCCATATTCCTCAGCGCTTTCGCACCAGAAAGCCAAGCCGGGCCATCAACCAGACAACTGACCGCTGACACTCGACCCAACTTGCACAAATCAAGTGCCGCCAGATTGATCCCCTCATGCATCCCATAGTCATCCACACAAATACAAACCTTACGTTTTGTGCGCCGCATTTGCTGCACAGCAGTCATTCCGTACAATGGATCACAATTATTTTTGTCCGGCCCAGCATGTTTCTCCTCCATCGTCGAACCCTCTTCTTTATTCTGGTAGGGAGCGCCGCCGCGCTCACTCATTTTCTTACTGTCGTGGTCATAGTAGAAAAACTGGCGCTCAAGCCACTCGCAGCAAACGTCATCGGCTGGCTGTGCGCGTTTGGCGTGTCGTACAGTGGGCATTACTTGCTGACCTTTGCTGACCATGCGACACCATTGCTGCGCTCAGCCGGGCGGTTTTTTTTACTTTCCGCAGCCGGATTCGCCATCAACGAATTGAGCTACGCCATTCTGTTGCATGTCAGCCCGCTTCCTTATTATTATTCCCTCGCACTGATTCTGGCCTCGGTCGCCGTTCTTACTTATATATTGAGCCAACGATGGGCATTTCAGGGCAAAGCCCCTTAGCCACCATAGCCACCTGCGACACTTTCCAGACTGCCGTATAAGCGCGCTGCGCTACCAATGAGGCCGGTTGCAAATAGGGAACATTCCGATCCTGGCCTTTCAATGCGACCACCCAGGAAGCGGGTTGCGCACAGAGTACCCGAACAATCTGTGAGTGGTCGAGCAAGAGTGCCTGTGCCCGTGCCGGATCGAACTTGCCTGCATCTTTTAATGCCTTTTGCCAGTTGTCGCGCTGCTGCAGCAACGGCGGCTGGTTCCAGTTATCAAAAATTTTGACTGGTTCGCGCAGCCCCAGATAAAAAGGCAAATCGAAAAACTGGTTATTCAGAAAAATCACTGGTTCGCCCGCCTGACGCTGTGCAGCAATCAGTCCGGCCAGTTCTTTATTTGTTTTGGTGTTGAAAATATTATTCGCCAGGATCGCAGACACGCAAACCAATACGGCAGCGGCGGCAAACCATTTCATCGGACGCTGCAGCGTCGCTTCGTTTCCCCATTTGCGGCCTAACCCGGCAGCAATCAGATAGGCCAGCGGCGGCAGGGCAGGCAGCGCATAGCCCACCAGCTTGGATGAGGGGATGGAGAAGAAGCCCACGATCACCGCCAGCCAGATCCACATCAACGGGGCGATGGCAGGCGATTCACCGCGCCGCACTTCATGGCGAGCCAGTTCATTCCGCTTCCATGCACCCGGTAACCACCAGGACCAGGGCAGGGTCAGGATCAAAATCACCGGCAGATAAAACCAGAACGGCATGGGATTATTGAAGCCACTTTCGGTAAATCGCTGGAAATGGTTGTAGACGAAAAAGTAATTCAGAAAATCGGGAAAGCGCGCCTGCATGGCGGCAAACCAGGGCACGGCAATCAGCGCAAACAGTGCCAGGCCAGGCAACCAGACAAGGCGGCGCAACAAACTCAAACGCCGACTCCACGCCAGCCAGATCACGATGATCATTCCCGGCAGGACTATGCCGATCAGGCCTTTTGCCAGGATGCCAAGCGCCGCGCTCACATAGGCGCCTGCCAAGAAACCTCGATAAGCGTGTTGTTTGTCCGCATTCAGCGCCGCTTCTGCCGTTAGCAGCACCGTCACGCTGATGAAGCCTGCCACCAGCATATCGAGATTGGCAAACTGCGCGCCCGCGAAAAAGAACGGCTGCGTCACCAAAATCAGCAAGGTCCGGCGGGCGACCGCTTTGCCGTGCCAACGCAATGCAAACCCGTACAAGCTGAAAGCGGCAAGGCTCGCACCCAACAGCGAAGCCAGTCGGCCAGCCCATTCATGCGCACCAAACACACTCAGACTGCCAGCCGTGATCCAGTAGAACAGCGGCGGCTTATGAAAAAATGGCAAGCCATCTAGCGTTGGGTACAACCAGTTGCCCGAGGTGAGCATTTCCCAGGCCACCCCCACATAGCGCCCTTCGTCGGGTAGCGCAAGCGGACGAATGCCTAGCGTCATGGCAAGCCATGCCAGCGCAAGCAGGAGCAGCCCGGTGTCGCGCCTGTTCCATGCGCTCATTGTCATTTCTCCCGCAAGCCGCGTCCCGCTTGATGTCGAATGACATACAAAGGTCGTCCCTTGACCTCCTCAAAGATGCGGCTTACATATTCCCCCATGACACCCAAACCAATAAGCTGAAGTCCGGATAGCATCATCAAACCGACCGCGATCGTGGTCCAGCCTGGAACAGGATGGTCATTCAGAAGATATTCGATCACCAGATAACCGCCATAACAAAATGCCAGCAAAGCGAGCATCAACCCGACCAGGCTGGCGACCCGCAAGGGCCAGGTCGTGAAAGCAGTTAAACCATCGAAAGACAAACTCAGCAGACGAAACGGACTGAACGCGCTGTGCCCATTGCCACGCGGTTCCGGGACATAACTCATCTCCGTGGCCTCAAATCCGACCCAGGCATACATACCCTTCATGAAACGGTTGCGCTCCGGCAGGCTGAGCAAGGCATTGATCACCGCCCGATCCATCAAACGAAAATCGCCCGCATCCGGCGGAACTTCAAAACGCCCGCCGGCATTCACCAGCCGGTAAAACCAGCGGCTGCCCAGACGCTTCAACAAGCCTTCATCCTTGCGGTGCTCGCGCACGGCGTACACCACGTCATAGCCGAGCTTCCATTGCGCCAGCATGTCAGGAATCAGCTCCGGCCTGTGCTGCAAGTCAGAATCCATCATCACGGCCACCTCGCCGCTGGCGGCTTCCAGACCTGCGGTGAGTGCCGCTTCTTTGCCGAAATTGCGCGAGAGCTGAATGGCATGGAAGCCTGGCTTGCCCACCCAGAATTCAAACAACTCATGCGTATGATCGCGGCTGCCGTCATCCACCAGGATGACTTCCCAATCCTGCACCAGGCTTTCAAGCACAATTTGCAGCCGGGGCAACAAGCGGTTCAGATTGTCCGCCTCGTTAAAGCAAGGCACGATCACGGACAAACCGGGCAGCCAGTCGCGCGTTCTTTTGGCAAAACCGTCCTTGTCCGCAATTCTTGCTTTGCCAGGCTGGCTCATGAAAATCCGCTGCGGCTCTACACCGCCGTTCTCGTCATGAAACTTGCTTTTTCGTTTCAGCATCACTGTCTTCCTGTACCCATCGGGCACGCCTGCCAATATTGATTGGAAGAAGAATGCTCTAGAATGTCTTTCAATCTCCTTACACCATCCCGAGTTTTTTCAATGCGCATTCTGCTGACAGAAGACGACCCTGCTCTGGCCGACGTACTCGCGCGTGCGTGCAAACAGAATGGCTATAGCGTCGATGTGGTGAATGACGGTGTATCGGCTGATCTCGCCCTGACCACGGAAACCTACGCTGCGCTGATTCTGGATCTGGGCCTGCCGCGCATGGATGGGCTGGAAGTGCTCAAACGCCTGCGCAAGCGCGGCAGCCATTTGCCAGTTCTTATTCTCACAGCACGCGATGCAATTGCTGACCGCGTAGCTGGTCTCGATTGCGGCGCGGACGATTACCTGCCCAAACCGTTTGACCTGACTGAGTTACTGGCACGTCTGAGGGCATTAGTGCGCCGCCATCACGGCGGCTCGGCATCCGCCAGTCTGTCACTTGGAAAACTATCGCTCGATACCGCCACGCAACAGGTCAGTATTAACGGCATAGAACTGGAGTTGTCTACGCGTGAACGCGAGGTGCTGACTTGCCTGCTGCATCGCACAGGAAAAGTGGTCTCCAAACAGGCCTTGACTGCGTCGATTTCAAGCTGGGATGCCACCGTTGGATCAAACGCGGTCGAAGTTTATGTTCACCGCCTGCGCAAAAAAATCGAGCCGGAAGGCATCGCTATCCGCACCGTTCGCGGCCTGGGATATCTGATCGAGGTTGCTGATGAACCGCGCGCCTGAAACGCCGCGCAGCACGCCCGCGCTTTCCCGCACCCTGCTCGTTTGGCAGTTGACACCGCTGTTCATCCTGCTGATCGTGAGTGCTATTTCAACCTACCGTTATTCCGCACATCTGGCCGAAACTGAACGTGATCTTGTACTGGAAGAACTTACCGACAACGTGAAAGATACGGTCATCACGCAACTGAAATCAAACGGCAAAATCGATCCGGGCTCGCCGACCCTGAACCTGTTATTGAGCGACGCGCATGACCGCCGTTATTTTGCAGTCTATAACGCCAGCGGCATATTGCTTGGCGGCAACCCCGGATTGCCGAGGGGTCAAACCATCCCTGACAACACCGAACGGGCGCTCTTCAGCACCATCACATCCGGCGGCGTTACGTTACGGATAGCAGCCATGAAGGGCACCACAGATGAAGAAATTTCAGGTTATAAAATCCTGGTCGCCGAAACCATGACCCGGCGCGACAAACTGACTCTGCGCTTGAGCCGGGCAGTGCTGATCCCGCAGGCACTGGCCATTTTTCTGGCGATTCCACTGGTCTTGTACGGCATCCGGCACGGGCTGCGCCCGCTCGATGAATTGCGCAATAAAATTACCCGCCGTTCACCCCGGGAACTGAACCCGCTGTCGCCAGATGGCACGCCGCGCGAACTCTTGCCAGTCGTGGCAGCGCTCAACAGCCTGTTGTCGCGCGTCAGAAAATCACAGGAAGAACAGCGCCACTTCACTGCTGATGCCGCGCACCAGATCAAGACCCCGCTGGCGGCACTCAAGGCGGAAATCGATCTTGCACTGACCGACCCGGCTCATGCGTGTGCGCTGCCCGTGTTGCAACGGCTGGGGGCAGATGCCAACCGGCTCGCGCATCTGGTTCAGCAGCTCTTGGCTCTGGCACAGAGTGAAGCGCAGAGCGGAAGCGCGCCAGCCTTGCTTGATCTCACCGAACTGGCAAAAGCGGTTACAGAAGCGTTTTTGCCGATGGCCAATGCGCACCGCATTGATCTCGGCTTTGACGGCCCGGATCATCCTATTCCCATTCGTGGCAATGCGATTCTGCTGCGCGAGGCGATGAAAAACCTGGTGGACAATGCCCTCAAATTCACTCCGGATGGCGGAATCGTCACGGTTTCGATACGCAACACCCCGCCCGATTTTTCTGTGGCGGACAGCGGCCCCGGCATTCCGATGGAAGAACGTTCGCGCATTTTCCAGCGCTTTCATCGCAGCCACGACAGTGCCGCCATCGAAGGTAGCGGCCTGGGCCTGGCCATCGTCCAGCAGGTCACGCTCAGCCATGCAGCGACCCTCAGCATCGGCGAAAGCGCGTTGGGTGGTGCCGTGTTCAGCCTGCAATTTCCGGATCAGGCTGTAAGCCAATCGTAATCCGTCTTGTGGATACTCCCGCCCAGTCAAACTCGCGGGCGACCCGTCGCACATCACTTTGAAACTACCACAGGACAAGCGTTACCAACGCGAGACCTGGCTTTACATCCTGGCTTTTTGTCTGGTCTGGTGGGCGGTGTTTTCTTTTTCCCGCCATTATCTGGATGGCGCAGACATGGTGGAAAACTATGCCTGGGGAATGGAATGGCAATGGGGCAATAACAAACATCCGCCGCTCTTTGGCTGGATCGTCGCGGCCTGGTTCCTGCTGTTCCCGACGACCGACTGGGCTTATTACCTGCTCAATGAACTGAATCTCGGCGTAGCGCTCGTTCTGCTCGTCCCCGCCATGCGGCGTGTACTGCCCGCTGAAAAAGTGCTGGCCGCAATTATTCTGACCTTGCTGGGCAGCCACTTCGGGCCGGATAGCGGCTTCAAGTACAACGCCAATACGGCACTGCTGCCGTTTGTAGCCGGGTTCGTATGGAGCATGCTGCATGCGGTGGAAAACCGCAGACCTGTCTGGTTTGTCATTGCGGGTGTTTTTGCTGGCGCTGCATTGCTTACAAAATACTACGCGCTGGTGTTGTTCCTTGCCATTGGCCTGGCACTACTCATCAGCCTGCGGCCGCCGCTGGCGGGATTCATGAAGGGCTGCGTATTGTGCGCTCTCACTGCGGCATTTTTAGTGTCGCCGCATGTATTCTGGTCAATCAAACACGCTTGGCCCAGTCTGCACTATATGCATGTCGCACATGAAGCTGTAAACGAGGCAACCGGACTTGATGCCTATGTCGTCGCAATCACGGGGGTTATTCTTTTTAGCGCGACATCCCTTCTGGTCTGGGGCGCTTC
>JAYVLR010000273.1:0-8800 GCA_043759395.1 Thiobacillaceae bacterium | reverse complement strand
TCGTCGCCTATCGTGTCTCTTGAGTCCGTTCTGGCGCGCGCCCCGGAAATTATTGTGACGGGTACGGATGCGCCGGATGTGCGTGCGATTTGGCAGCGTTTTCCGCGCGTGCCTGCGGTGCAACGCGGGGCATTGATCCGGATGAACGCAGATACCCTGCATCGTCCGACCCCGCGCTTGCTTGAGGGCGTTACCGCGCTGTGTCTGAAAATAGACACCATGCGCGGCAAAGAAATCAAACGCGATATTCAATAACTTTAAATCAGCCGCGATGATGACGCGGACGCTCTGCCAGTTTTCGGTTGGGGCAGTCATCCTGCACACATTCGGCGTAGATTTGCAGTGAATGTTCGCGGATGACAAAGCCGCGTTCCTTGGCGATGCGGGTCTGGCGTTTTTCGATTTCGGCATCGACAAACTCTTCGACCTTGCCACATTGCATGCATACCAGATGGTCGTGATGGTCGCCCTGGTTCAATTCAAATACGGCTTTATCGCTGTCAAAATGGTGGCGGATTAATAATCCTGCCTGTTCGAACTGGGTCAATACCCGATAAACCGTGGCCAGGCCAATATCGTGTCCTTCGTCGGAAAGGAGCCGGTAGACGTCCTCGGCGGCCATATGGCGCTTGCTTCCCTGCTCGAACAGGTCGAGAATTTTCAGGCGCGGCAGCGTGGCTTTAAGGCCAATATTCTTCAGGTCGGACGGATTGCTCAAGAGCGGCTCCAGGATGAGATCGCGAATGCGATATGATACGTTTTTTTGCTACAGCCAGTTATTCAGGCCAATCCGGCATGACACGAAATCATCTTATTTCTCTTTTTGCTCCAGTTTCTCTTTTAGCACTAGGTTTTTTAACCGCCTGCTCCAGTGTTGATCTTGGCAACATTGGCCCGCATCGCATCGACGTGCAGCAGGGTAATGCGCTCGACCAGGAGAACGTCGCCAAACTGAAGCCGGGCTTGAACCGCTCACAGGTTCGATTCCTGTTGGGTACGCCACTGGTGGTGGATCCATTCCGTACCGACCGTTGGGATTACGTTTACACCTTCTATAAGGCGGGCAAGCTTGCCGACCAAAAACGCGTCACCCTGTTTTTTGACGGTGAGACGCTCAAGCGCATAGAAGGCGACGTGTCTCCGGAAGTGCGTGCGGCCAAAGCCGATGTGGTCGAGCCTGCGGCGACAGTCATGACACCGTCTGAAACGGCGGTCGCAGCACCGGCAACGAGCGGCATTGTTGCCCCGGGCGTGGCAAACAAGCCTGTTCCGCAAGCTGTGGCAGCGGTTGCTGTAGTTGAAACGGCGGGCACCAGGATAAATACGCTGGCCGAGCCTGTCCCAAAGGAGGCCGGGCCGGATGGTGCTGTAAAGATTGTTAACACGCCAAAGAAAAATAAAATCAGCACACCCAAAACGCCGTCTCCAGGCAGAGTGAGCAGCATCGTGCAGCCGCTGCCTAGTCCACCGGGTGCGCCTGTCTACAAGGATCCCCGACCCGCCACCCAGTCGGGTATGCGGATCGAGAGCGACGTGAACCGAATTCAGCCGGATGTGATTCCGGTTTTTCCGGAAACCGGCACGGCGGGTGCCAAGCCAACCGCCGATGCGAACGAGGCGGCGGTATTGCAAGCGCTGAAATCCTGGGCTGAAGCCTGGTCCCGGCATGACGATGAAGCCTACCTCGCGGCGTATGCGCCCGGTTTTGTGCCGCAGGGCGGCGGCACGCGTGCAGACTGGGAGAAACGCCGCCGTTTGCTGTTCGGATTGGCCAAAAATATCGAGCTGAGAATCGAGTCGCAGACGGTTGAACTGTCATCGGACGGCAGTGCATTGGTGACCTTGAACCAGTATTACCGTTCCGACAATTACCGTGATGCAGTGGTCAAGCAAATTACGCTGGTGCAGCAGGCGGGACGCTGGTTGATAAGCGAAGAGCGCGTTGCATCTATCCTGCGCCCGCAAAAACCATGAATACGCGCGTGGCAATTGCCGGTGTATCCGGGCGGATGGGGCGCGCGCTGCTGGAAGCAGTTGCCGCCGATGCCAGTTGCATGCTTGCGGCGGCAATTGATCGTCCTGGCAGTCTGCTGCTTGGGCGGGATGTCGGCGTTGTGACGGGCACGATTTCCGGTATCAAGGTGAGTGATACGCTGGCAGCCGGGGCAGATTGCGCGGCGCAGGCACTGATTGATTTCACGCGGCCAGAGGCAACGTTTGCCTATATGGATGCCTGCATCGCCGCCAACATGCCGCTGGTCATTGGTACGACTGGTTTTGACGATGCAGGCCGTGCGCGCATCCAGGCGGCGGCGCGGCATATCCCGATTGTGTTTGCGCCGAATATGAGCGTTGGCGTCAACCTGCTGTTGAAACTGGCCGAGCTGGCCGCACAGGTGCTGGACGACGGCTACGATATCGAAATCATCGAAGCGCACCACCGCCACAAAGTCGATGCGCCGTCCGGGACGGCTCTGGGTTTAGGGCAAGCTGTGGCGCGCGCCACCGGGCGTGATCTCGGCGCATGCGCGGTGTATGGCCGGGAAGGCGTAACCGGCGAACGCGACCCCAAAACCATTGGCTTTGCCACGGTGCGCGGCGGCGACATTGTCGGCGACCACACGCTGCTGTTTGCGGGCGTCGGTGAACGCGTCGAGCTCACGCATAAAGCCAGCAGTCGCGCCACCTTTGCCCAGGGTGCGTTGCGTGCCGCCAAATGGTTGCAGGGACGGGCACCGGGCCTGTACGACATGCGCGATGTCCTTGACTTGAAATAGCCCATCAAATTCAATTATCTGTAGCAATATCATCATGAACAAAGTCAAGATTTACAGTACCGGCACCTGCCCGATCTGCGTCAAGGCCAAAGCCTTTCTTACCAAACGCGGCATTGCTTACGATGAAGTGCGGATCGATCTGGATCGCGATGCGATGCAGGCGTTTTCAGTCGATACCCGCAGCGCGCGCACCGTACCGCAAATCATGGTCGATGGCACATGCGTCGGCGGGTTTGCCGAATTGACCGAACTGCATATGGACGGCGGACTGGATCACTTGCTACCAGTCTGATCTTGCCTGAACGGTCCTTCCAGTTCGTCGATGTAGTGGCTGATTGCGGCTTCTTCGCGCTCAAGAAAACGATTGACCGCAGTACGAAATTCTTCGTTTTCCAGCCAGTGATACGAATGCGTTTGCACCGGCACCAGCCCCCGCGCCAACTTGTGTTCGCCTTGTGCGCCGCCTTCAAATACCTCCAGACCGTGCTGGATCGCGTATTCGATTCCCTGGTAATAACAGGTTTCAAAGTGCAGGCCGGGTACATATTCCAGCGCGCCCCAGTGTCGGCCATACAAGCGTGAGCCGTCCATCAGATTGAAGGAACACGCAACCGGAATGCCATCGCGTTCGGCGATAATCAGCAGCATGCTCTCGGGCTGAGCGGCGCGCAGCTGGTCAAAAAAAGCACGATTCAGATGCGGCTCGGAGCGGTGACGCTCATACGTGTCGGCATAGCAACGCTCGAAAAAATCCCAGTCAGCCGAAGTGCTTTCGGTGCCGTTGACCCAGCGAAAACGGATGCCGAGGGTTTCGAGCTTGCGTCGTTCCTGACGAATCCTTTTACGCTTGTCATGCGTCATCGCGGCCAGAAAATCATCAAAGCTCGCATAACTGTCGTTGCACCCTGACGGGCGTGAATTCCAGTGGTACTGAAAGCCGGTGCGGTGCAGCAGCTTCATGCCGGGTTGACTCAAAATTGCTTGATCGGGCGCGGTCGGGAACAGGCTGTGAAAAGAAGAAAACCCGAGCTCGCGCGCCAGTTGCAAGGCGGCTTCGACCAGCGCTATTTTGTCTGCGTCGTTCTTCGCCAGCAGGCGCAGTCCGGGAACAGGCGAGAAGGGCACGCAGTTCACCAGCTTGGGGTAATACTGCAAGCCGTGACGGCGGTAGGCATCGGCCCAGGCGAAATCGAACACGAACTCGCCCCAGGAGTGGTGTTTGACGTAGAGCGGCATTGCCGCCGCAAGTCGTCCGCCGCGAAATAATCCCAGATGGATCGGCTCCCAGCCGATGTGCTTGCCGACGCAGCCGGCGGTTTCCAGCGCGTTCAGAAACGAGTGACGCAGCAGGGCCGATCCGCCTGTCAGTGCATTCCACTCGGCTTCGACAAAGCCTGTCATCTGCGGCACGATTCGAATCTCGGCACGAATCACCGCTTCCGTATCGTCGGGCTTTCCTTCAAAATGGGCGTTTTCGGTGCTTTGCATTGCTATGAACCTGCATGAATTTCAAGCGAAGCAGCTGCTTCGCGCGCATCACATTAATACGCCTCGTGGCATTGTAGCGACCCGTGCGGATGCAGCGATACAGGCTGCAAGCGAATTGGGCGGCGACGCCTGGGTAGTCAAAGCGCAAATTCACGCTGGCGGACGCGGCAAAGCGGGCGGCGTCAAAGTGGTGAAATCGCTCGACGACGTGCGCGCCGTGGCCGAAACGCTGCTCGGAAAACATCTGATCACCAACCAGAACGCGCCTGACGGCCAGCCGGTGAATCAGGTGCTGGTTGAAGAAACCCTGCCCATTGCGCGCGAGCTGTATTTGTCCCTGCTGGTAGACCGCGAAACCGAGCGCGTCGCGATTGTCGCCTCCGCTGCAGGCGGCATGGACATCGAAGAAGTCGCCCACGCCACGCCGGAAAAAGTGCTCACCGAAATCTGCGATCCGCTGTTGGGCGTGCAGGATTTTCAGTGCCGCGCGCTGGCGTTTGCGCTGGCGCTGACGGGCGAAGCCTACAAGGATTTCTGCAAGCTGCTGCCCGCGCTGTATCGCGTGTTCCTCGCCAATGATTTGAGCCTGCTCGAAATCAACCCGCTGATCGTCACCGCCGACAACCGCGTGCTGCCGCTCGATTGCAAAATGAGCATCGACGACAGCGCGCTGTATCGTCGCCGCGCACTCGCCGAACTGCGCGACGACAGCCAGATCGACGCCAAGGAAGCGGCGGCGAACGCGGCCAACGTCAACTACGTCGCGCTCACCGGCACCATCGGCTGCATGGTCAACGGCGCGGGTCTGGCGATGGCGACGATGGATTTGATTCAACTCGAAGGCGGCACGCCCGCCAACTTTCTGGATGTGGGCGGCGGCGCAACTCCGGAAACCGTCGCCCAGGGCTTCAAAATCATCCTGCTCGATGCCAACGTCAAAGCCGTGCTCATCAACATCTTCGGCGGCATCGTGCGCTGCGACGTGATCGCGCAGGGCATTATTCAGGCGGTGCAGGAAGTTGGCGTGAAAGTGCCGGTGATCGTGCGGCTGGAAGGCACGAATGCCGAGCTGGGACGCACGCTGCTGGCTGAATCCGGCTTGGCGATTCTGGCGGCGGAGAGCCTCACGCACGCAGCCAAACTGGCCGTGGAGAAAGCGCAATGAGCATCCTCATCGACAAAAACACCAAAGTAATTTGCCAGGGCTTTACCGGCAAGCAGGGCACATTCCACTCCGAGCAAGCCATTGCCTACGGTACGAAAATGGTCGGCGGCATCACCCCCGGCAAGGGCGGGCAGACGCATCTCGACCTGCCGGTGTTCAACACCGTGCGCGATGCCGTGCGTGGCACGGCTGCCAATGCGACCATGATCTACGTCCCCGCCGCGTTCGCCGCCGACTCGATCCTGGAAGCAGCGGATGCGGGCATTGAAGTCATCGTCTGCATCACCGAAGGCATTCCGGTGCTGGATATGCTCAACGTCAAAGCCGCGTTGCGCGCCAACGGTGCAAAACTTATTGGCCCGAATTGCCCGGGGATCATCACCTCGGGCGAATGCAAAATCGGCATCATGCCCGGCGTGATTCATCAGCAAGGCAAAATCGGCATCGTCTCGCGTTCCGGCACGTTGACTTACGAAGCCGTGCATCAAACCACGCAACTGGGACTCGGACAATCAACTTGCGTCGGCATCGGCGGCGACCCGATCAAGGGGCTGGATTTTATCGATTGTCTGGCGATGTTCGAGGCCGACCCGCAGACCGATGCCATCATCATGGTGGGCGAAATCGGCGGCAGCCGCGAAGAAGAAGCCGCCGAATTTATCCGCAGCAACATGAAAAAACCCGTCGCCGCCTACATCGCCGGCTTGACTGCGCCTGCGGGTAAACGCATGGGTCATGCCGGTGCGATTATTGCGGGCGGTTCCGGCCGGGCAGAAGACAAAATCCGCGCACTGGAGCGGGCGGGTGTGGTGGTGGCAGCGAGCCCGGCGGGATTGGGCGAAGCCGTGCAGGCGGCATTGGCCAGGCGCTAGGATGTATCTCCCGGAATATTTCAAAGAAGACAACCATGAGCGCATTGCGGCGCTTGTGCAGGACATCGGCTTCGAGATTGAAATCACGAACATTCAGGCCAAATTCAAGCTGAGCCAGAACCGTTCCGAAGAAGACCGTTTACGCGTGATTGAAAAACTGGCAAGTTCAACAAATTCCTTGGAGGTGTCCGTTGCAAAACTCATGTCCTGAGTTTGTTGGCGGCTACACCTCTTTACAGCGCGCTGACGCGCACATGATAAGCACTTCATGAAACTCGCCCTGGCTCAACTCAATCTCACCGTCGGTGACATCGCGGGCAATACCGACCGCTTGCTTGCCGCTGCGCGCGAAGCGTATGCAGCAGGCGCGGCGATTTTGCTCACGCCGGAAATGTCGATCTGCGGCTATCCCGCCGAGGATCTGGTGCTGCGCCGTGATTTTTGCGATGTCTGCGTGCGCGCACTGCACGCGCTGGCGCAGGCTGCTCCGCGCGAGCTGGCTTTGATTGTGGGCTTTCCCGAGCGAGCGGGCGGCGAACTTTATAACGCCGCAGCGCTACTGCGCAATGGCCAGGTCGAGGCGGTGTACCGCAAACACCATCTGCCAAACCATTCGGTTTTTGACGAGAAACGCATTTTCACTTCGGGGCTTGAGGCCTGCGTATTTGAATGCGGCGGCCTGCGCTTTGGCCTCAATATCTGCGGTGACATCTGGGAGCCGGGCCCCGCTGCGCTGGCCGCCGAGGCGGGCGCGCAATGCCTGCTGGTGCCCAATGCCTCGCCTTATCATCTGAACAAACAGGCTGCGCGCTATTGCGTGGCAGAAGCACGGATTGCTGAAGCGGGGCTGCCGATCATTTACGCCAATCTGGTTGGCGGGCAGGATGAGCTGGTGTTTGACGGCGCTTCGTTTGCGATGAACAAGTCGGGTCTGATCGCAGCGCAGCTTCCAGCCTGGCAGGCCGGTTTGTTTTATCTTGAGGTTGATAGCAACGGCGCTGTGTCTGGCCCACGCCATGCTTTGCAAAGCGAGGAAGCCGATGTCTACGCCGCGCTGACGCTGGCGGTGCGCGACTACGCCACCAAGAACGGCTTCCGTGGCGTGCATCTCGGCCTGTCCGGCGGGATTGATTCGGCGTTGACAATGGCGATTGCGGTCGATGCGCTTGGTGCAGATCAAGTTCATGCGGTGATGATGCCGTCCGACTTTACCGCCAGCATCAGCGTGGAAGACTCGCGCGACATGGTGCGGCGTCTCGGCGTGCGCTATTCCGAAATTTCGATCAAGCCGGTTTACGATGCATTTGTTGCCCAGCTAGCGGGCGAATTTGCCGGGCTGCCGTTTGATACCACCGAAGAAAACCTGCAAGCACGTACGCGCGGCACCCTGTTGATGGCGCTGTCCAACAAGTTTGGCTCGCTGGTGCTGACCACCGGCAACAAGAGCGAAATGGCGACGGGTTACGCCACGTTGTACGGCGACATGGCGGGCGGGTTTGCGGTGCTGAAGGACGTGCCCAAGACCCTGGTATACCGGCTGGCGAATTACCGCAACAGTCTGTCGGCGCCGGGCAAAATTAAAGCGATCCCGCAACGCATTATCGACCGCCCGCCCTCTGCCGAACTGCGCCCCGGCCAAACCGATCAGGACAGCCTGCCGCCCTATGGCGAGCTGGACGCGATGCTTGCCGCCTACGTTGAGCGCGATTGCTCGCTGGCTGAAATCGTCGCGCTGGGCTATGCGCCGGAAACAGTCGCGCGCGTGACCCGGATGGTGGACCGCGCTGAATACAAACGCCGCCAGGCACCGCCCGGTCCCAGAATTACCGCGCGTAACTTTGGCAAAGACCGGCGTTATCCCATAACATGCAAATATTGACCCGAAGGAGTAGTGCCATGAAAAAAATCGAAGCCATCATCAAACCGTTCAAGCTCGACGAAGTACGCGAAGCCCTGTCTGAAATCGGCGTGACCGGTTTAACCGTCACCGAAGTCAAAGGCTTCGGTCGGCAAAAAGGCCACACCGAGCTGTATCGCGGCGCGGAATACGTGGTGGACTTTTTACCCAAGGTCAAACTCGAAATCGTCGTCGCCGACAGCCTGCTCGAGCGCGCGATGGAAGCCATCGTCACCGCCGCCCGTACCGGAAAAATCGGCGACGGCAAGATTTTTGTCAGCACAGTGGAGCAGGTGGTGCGGATAAGGACGGGGGAGAGCGGGGAGGCGGCGATTTAAACGGCGGGTTGAAAATGAGCGCGTCTCGTAAGAGAGATCGGGCTTGTTTCAGGCTGTTCCAGCTTATTGGACATAGCAGGTCTTATTGGACAAGGCGGTTTATATGAATCAACAACTTATCACTTGCGGCAAGATTACCGGACATTGTCTGATAATCTTTTATTCCGTCACGTGACGGCTATTTAACGTTGAACTAAACCGCTGACGCGGTGGTAGCCTTGGCTGCCACCGCGTTTCTCATTCTGGGGTCTGCGTACCCTGCC
>JAYVLR010000272.1:0-2641 GCA_043759395.1 Thiobacillaceae bacterium | reverse complement strand
CCCCAACTCGGTTGGTGCGGGCAGGGGGTTGACGGGCGTGCGGCGTGCGCCAAGCTGCGCTGCCTGTCCGGTCGGTGATGCGGCCATGTATTACAGGAGTGGTGTCGTCATGAAGTACGGGAATGCTGCAGTAAGTAAACAGCGGCCTATGCATCAGGCCAGGTTCGAAGGCACGTGACGTCATGCAGACCGATCAGGTTCAGCCTGTTCGGCGAATTGAGAGGGGTGCCAAGCACAGCGCGGCGGGCATGTTCAACGTTATAGACCCGTTTCTGCCGTTAGTGTCAGCGAACCCAATGACTGTTCTGTGACTCAGAGCAGACGGATACTGTGATCGATTGAGGGACGGTTGTTCGGCCAGAGCCGCCGGTGGCCCGACAACACCCAGACGGCCGGTATGGGCCCCTTACCCGACGACCAGGAAATCAGGCGGAACGGCCTTTGACCGCCGTACGGGAGTGGCTACTTTCTCGCCTCCAAGACTGCACTCCACCACTGGCTCAGCTTAGGTTCCATAGTGTGGGCGCCGATGGCCACGACAAGCGCGATAAGAACCAGCCGGACGTCGCGAGAAATGAGCGCCAGTAACCGGTTTTTGTCGCTCCTAAACGCGCAGTACGGACTCAGCTCACCGTTACCTTCCGCTGGCTTTCGTGTTAGCTGGTGCATGATCACCCACCAGCGGACGGAACGTCACCTACCGCAGACAAATTCGGGGGTGTTGCAGGCTTATGCACAGAGCCTGCACCGGATTCCTCCGTGACCACCGAGCCAGTAGAAACTGGTTGACCGCTCGAAGCCGAGGTTGCTATCGCGCCATTAGATACTGCCGCAGCCCTTTGTTGCTCCCAGAAGGCTTGTATCACTTCAAGCTCTCCGAAGCCGCCAACCTCAATCAAGCGATCGATGAAACGCGCGTACAAGCCATCTTGCACTAGCTTTTGACTGCGCATCCATTCCATGGCTACATTAGGATTAATGAGCAACACGTAGTGGAAGTCGCCAGTTGGCCCACGCTTCGGGGCGATAAGGTTGAGCGCTTGAAGCCGCTTCATCCGCCGTCGCCAAGTGTCGACCGCGCGCTCCCCCTCAAAACCAGCCTCACTTGCGAACGTTGCAGGGTTCTCAATTGTGACCAAAGGATGGTCGGGGGACCGGGCCCATAGGCAAAACAGAGTGTGACCTGCAGGCTGCCCTTTGCTCTGAGCGTCTACAGCCTGCATCACGATGGGCAGAGTGCGAGGGAGGGTGGTGAATCCGTCGTTCGTCTTCCGACGCCAGAGCCACTGTGGCGCAAATGCCGGAAAGTGAATGTCCAACTGCTGCTGCGCTCTTTCAGACATCTTGAGCCGCTTGGCGGCTGCTTGCTTCGCGTTAGCCATCTTTTTTCTCCATGAAGTGAACTGGCCCAGTATCCAGCTACCGCCCCCTTAAGAACAGGATTCGATACGCGCGACTCTGACGCAACTCAACAGCCCTAATGACAATTCCGGAACTTTCAATTTTCCATATTGTATGCAAACTAGGGTCAATGTATTTGCATTATTCCGCGCGTAGAATAATAAATTCTAATTATTAACCAGTTGCTTACATGGATTAATGTGTGCTCATAGTTCTCGTGTACTCTGCGTACTCTATGTGCTTATGTGCTCATGGGTTTGGAAAGGGGGTGGATCGAGGGCTGGATGCTGCGGATATTGGCAGGATCAGCCCTTAGAGAGCGCGAGTGTGTCCATATCATGGGGCTGCTTTGTCGTTGGCGGCCATGATGGAGTAGTGCTAAAAGCTCCGGTCCATTAATCCCGCGATGCACCAGACGTGCGCAAAGAACCGCGCAGGCCAATGATTTTCAACATCAACGTCCGGAATTGCAGCCCGCTACTTCCTATTAGGGTCAGTATGCGCGTCAGGCATGAAGAAACACTCTTTCGAGAGTAGGAGACGCACCGACGTCCAGTCACGCACGTATACCCGACCGCATCAATTAAAACGCCTGTGTCGGTTTTGGCACCGATTAGCGGACATATGGAGCAGTCGGCCTGACCGACCGACTAACTTCACCAAAGCAGCCGTTCGCGTTGCCCAGACAAGCCAGTGTCCGGTGCTGTTTGCACTGCGGACGGAGCGAATCGAAAACTCTTCGTCGCCTTTGGCCGACAAGCAGACAGTAGTGACGGTCGGCCTGATTGACCGAAACGGGTCGAATCGCGCCGTTCGTATCGCGTTTCAACACTGGGACTGTCTGCCTGGCGCGGATGAACCTGGTATTTTCCACACCCGTTCCCGCGCCCGTTCTTATTGGGCGAGCCGGGTGGGCGCGGAGAGCTTGGCGTAGAATATCGCTGACAAAAAGAAAACCAGCGACAAGCCGGTTTCAACGCGTGCGAGCCCCGAGGCGATGCCGGTGTTGGAGAAGGTGCGCACCACGCCTTCGATAAAGTAAAGCAGAATCAGCATGGACGACCATTGGTAGGTGTAGCGACGGCCTTTCAGAATGCCGGCGACAGGCAGCAACAGCGGAATGACTTTGAAAACCAGCCAGGAGCCACCGGGGTGCAGCGGCGCGAGCCATAATTCCCACGCCAGCGACAACAGGATCAACGCCAGCAGACTGCCCGACGCGAGTAAGTACAGGGTCTTC
>JAYVLR010000271.1:0-8392 GCA_043759395.1 Thiobacillaceae bacterium | reverse complement strand
ACGCCAGAACAGCAATGGCCATCCAGAACCGCGCCTGCCGCATTTCTGGCTCAGCAAGTGTCCGGCCACCGAGAATGAATGCGGCCACGCATGCAATCACCATGACCCCCGCATACCTGCCTTGCTGAACCAGCAAATTCGTATAGTCGGCATTGGGGCGCGGACCGTAAAAAAGGAAATGGTAGATATACGAAAAGCGCCCCACGCGCATGTCAGACAATGAAACATTCTGCTGGGTTGCAAGCGCCGGGATCAGGTAGGCTGCAGCAAGACTTGCACCGAGCGCCATGACCCCTGCCACAACCATGGCGCCACGCAAGCGATCGCCCCGGTCGGCGAAAAAAACCGCGTAGGCTAACGCCACGGGTGAAAAGATCATGGCAGTTGGAAGGTGCGTCAGAACAAGCGCAGCGTAGGCAAGCGCCAAACCCAATGGCGCCTTCCTGTTTCCACCCACCGATGTGTGAACACCCCCCAGCACCAGTGGCAGCCACACGAACGCCCACAGTTCGGCAAAGGCAAAGCGTTGGTAAAGATCAAATGCCAGGTGGTACGGCGCGCTCATATAAACAATAGCCGCGACCAGCGCTGCGGTAGTACCAGCTAGCCGCCTCAGCCAAAAGTAGGCGCTCAATCCGGACAGGATGACCGCCATGGACGCCGCAACGCCGAGTTGGTGCCAGCCTTCCGGATCGGTGTGAAATAAAGGCTTGAGCAGTGCCGTGAAATAGTAGGGAAGAGGAGCGTAGAAGAAAAATACCGGGCTGCCCAAACCGCCATTCATCCCGCCAAGCCAGCGCGGGTACCACTCCCCATCCCACAGTTGATTGCTGAAATTCGTCGACCAAAGCAAATGGATCAGCACATCACGGCTCGGTATGTAACCGCTCGACAGGGCCGGCCAGGTCAGAAATGCGCC
Organism: Thiobacillaceae bacterium; assembly: GCA_043759395.1. Classification (GTDB taxonomy): domain Bacteria; phylum Pseudomonadota; class Gammaproteobacteria; order Burkholderiales; family Thiobacillaceae; genus Thiobacillus. The sequence continues at coordinate 7,473 of JAYVLR010000271.1, read as the reverse complement.
ATATAAAAGCAGGATAGCGACGTGTAACGGGGGCCAGCTAGCGGTGCCCGTATCCCGAATCATCTTGACCTCCGAACTGCGGCTTCAAGCACCCGGTAATTCCACAGAAATGCGTGCTGATTGGCGCGCCCTGCCCGATGTTCTGCCAGCATGCGCGCGACAAAACCCGGGGCCAATCCGTCAACCGCGTCCGCCCCGCCCGGCTGCAAGGTGCCATCGCGGAACCATTGGGAAACAGGAACCGCAAAGCCCTGCTTGGCGCGAAACAAAATCTGCCGGGGCAACAAGGGCACCATGGCTTTCTTGAGCAGGTATTTCGTTTGACCGTGACGCAACTTGTATTCCGTCGGAATCCTGCGCGCGAAGTCGATCATATCGATATCCAGAAACGGGGCGCGCACCTCAAGCGAATTCATCATGCTCGCCCGGTCAATTTTGGTCAGAATGTCATTCTCCAGGTACAGGCGCGTAAAAAACTGTAGCGTCTGCTCTTCCAGTCCTGCCGGCTGGCTGGCATCCCAGAGTTCGATCGCCTCCGAAAACACATCCTCCCACTCCACCGGCTCCTGAAATAATTGCTCGAGTTCAGACCTGTCCAGCGCACTCATCCACACCGGATTCCAGAGTTGTTCCGGATAACTCAGACCACGCAATGTGCGTTTGATCTTGAAATCGAGGTTCATGTAGCCGTGGCCAACCGGAAGCCTGCCCGCCAGCAGGCGGATAGCCTCATGCACCGGGCGCGGCACCAGTTGGCTATAAAGCTTTGCCCAGCGCAGTGCGCGAAACGGCGCATACCCGGCAAACAATTCATCCGCGCCATCGCCGCCCAACGCCACCGTCACGTGTCGGCGCGCATGTCTGCACAGCAGGAATGTGGGCAAGAGCGAACTGTCGCCCATGGGTTCATCCAGGCGACCGAAAATCTCGGGAAGCAGCGCACGCGCCTTGCCGAGCGAAAGCATTTCCAGGTGATGGCGAGAGCCGACATGCGCGGCTGCCATCCTGGCGTAGCGGGACTCGTCGAAGTCGTCTTCTTCAAAACCAATGCTGAAGGTCTCGAGCTGCCCTGCTCCAAGCTGCCGCGCAGCGATGGCCGCCACGGCCGATGAATCCACCCCGCCACTTAAAAATACGCCCAGCGGCACATCCGAAACCAGGCGTCTGCCCACCGCCCGGTCCAACAGGTGGCGGAGCTCATCCGCCCAGCGCTCCTCGATACCGGCAGGTCTTGCTTCCACGGGCTCGAGCATGAACTGCCAGTACCGATGTGTTTTTAGCGTGCGATCGGCCAGCGAAAACTCGAGGGAGCATCCGGCAGGCAATTTGCTGATCTCGCTATACAGGGACAGCGGAGACGGAATATAGCCGTAGGCGAAATATTTCTTGAGTGAACGGATCGAAACCGTCGCCTGAACGGCGTGATGTTTAATCAGCGCTGTGAGTTCCGAGGCAAAGGCAAAGGTGCCGTTCTGCAACGTGTAATAGAAAGGTTTTTTGCCCACCCGGTCACGGCTGCAGAGCAGGATATCCGATTCCCGGTCATACAGCGCAAAGGCCCACATGCCATTTAGGCGTGTCGTCAAATCCCGTCCCCACTGGCGGTATCCATGCAGCAGCACTTCCGTATCCGAATGATCGGTCTCGAACCGGTGGCCAGCGTCCTCGAGCTCCTGGCGCAGTTCGGCGAAGTTGTAAATTTCACCGTTGAAGACGATGCCTAACCTGCCATCCCGGGTCCACATGGGCTGATGGCCGTCGGCCACATCCAGTATGGAAAGGCGCCGGTGACCCAGGTAGGCACCCTTGCTCTCATCGGCCCACAGGCCCTCTTCGTCCGGCCCCCTGTGTATGAGAGCGCCCGTCATGCGCTTGAGGTCCTCGGCCGATCCTTGCCCAACGAATCCAGCGATGCCACACATCAATCAGGCTTGCGCGTCAGGTTGCGCGTTTCACTGACCAGATAGACAGACTTGCCCTGCGACTCGTAATAGGTACGAATAATCAGCTCAGCAAGCAATCCCATCAGTATGCACATGAAACCGGTAATGCCCGTCATGACGACCAGCAACGGCAACGGCGTCGAGATAAACGATACCTGCTCGACAAATTTGAGATACAGCGCCCAGACACCCGAAAGAAAGCTGATAGCGAGGCTGACAAACCCGACTGATCCAAAGATGTACATGGGTTTTTGCGAATACTTGGATAGAAATTTCACGACCATCAGATCGAAAATTACCTTGAGAGTCCGTTCCATGCCGTATTTGGACTGCCCATGCCGACGCGCATGGTGCGTCACAGGAATTTCCGCGATCCGGGCACCAAACCAGCTTGCGTAGATGGGGATAAAGCGGTGCATCTCGCCGTAAAGCCTGACGTTTTTGATGACATCCTTGCGATAGGCCTTGAGCGAACATCCGTAATCATGCAGCGATACGCCGGAGATAAAAGAAATGATCCGGTTGGCCAGACGGCTCAGGAAAATCCGTTTGATTGGACTGTCTTTGCGATCCTTGCGCCAGCCCGACACCACATCGAAGCCCTCCTCAAGCTTGTCCAGCAAGCGCGGTATATCGCGCGGGTCGTTCTGGAGATCACCGTCCATGGGAATGATGATATCTCCCTCGGCATAATCCACACCGGCCATCATGGCCGCCGTCTGCCCGAAGTTTCTGCGCAAGCTGATCACTTTTACGGCAGTGTCCCTGGCTGACAATTCATCGAGCTTTTCCTGGCTGCGATCGGTGCTGCCATCGTTTACCAGAATGAGCTCCCAGGGTCGGTTCAGCGCTCGCAGGACAGCGCCCACCTGCTCATACAAGTTCACGAGGCTGGCCTCTTCGTTATAGATCGGGACGATAACGGAAATCATCATCTACCATTCATATTGGAATTGTTGCTGGAAATAAAAGGCGAAGCGTAAGCATGGGACGAGTCTATGGCACGGTCATCCCCACAAGTACCACACCTGCGCCAATCAACGCGATCCCCACCCATCTCAATCCTCCAATGGGCTCACCGAGAATCAGCCAGGATGCGATCACAACCGCAACGAATTGAAGTGCGGCAAACGATTGCGCCACATTCAGGGGCAGCTTGGTCAGAATCAGGACATAAAAAAACGCACCCAGTGCAAAACTGGCGAGCCCCGCAATGACCCGCCAGTTGAGCAGGCTCAGCAAATTATCCGATGAAGCACCCGGTGCAGTCGCCCCCGATTTCAACAGTAAATTCGCGGCGACAGTCAAACAGATCATGGCGACAAATGCAGCCAGCAGTTTCATTACATTGTCTCCCCGGCAGGCTTCTCGGCCGCGCCCACCACAATAAGGCCACTTCGTCCCATGCCGGGCAAACGAACCGTCCAGTCATCCATCCTGGTAGCGAAGCGCGTCAGCAGCTTGATGCCTGGCAGGAACCTGAGCGCACGGTTGAATACCAGCACATCACTGTTCATGAACAGGCAATATCCCAAAAAACCAAACGTCTTCCAGCTTTTCAACTGGAAGCCTGCCGCCCTCAAGGGTGCCTCTGTTTCACGATAGAGCAAAGGCCGCTCGGTTTCGCTGTCGAGCGTAGGCGATACCCGATAAACAATAGCCCGCAGCCAGCGCCACAAAAAGAAATCACTCACCGGCTCGCGCCAGTAAAGCGTTCCACCCGGCTTGAGCACCCTGAATATTTCCTGGAACAATCTGACCCTGTCATTAACATGATGTATGCCCCCTAATATAAATGCGCTATCCAGCACGTTGTCCCGGAGCGGCAGCATGGTTGCGTCGCCCTGGGCAAAAAAATAATGGATGGATGGAAATCTTGCCCGCGCCGCTTCAAGCATCGAGACAGAAACATCAATGCCGATGCCCCGCTTCACACGAGACCCCAGCAACTGGAATGCCTCTGCCCCGCCACAACATATCTCGGCACAGGTACCGAAGTTTGCGTTCCCGACTTCTTCAAGGAAAGCTTCGTCCAGATAGTTCATGTATTCCTGGGTATGCGCATAACCGAGATTCGCAAGGTATTGTTGCGCGATACGCTCATAGTGCGCCTGTTGCCGACGCGCGTCTTCGGTACATCGTTCCTCGGCAAACAGGGGAATGCCCGCAGGGCTTATCCGATAGCTTACAGGCAAATTGATGGCGGCAAGACCGCCATCCCGCTCGCTAACAGGCTGGCCGGAAACAGGACATTGAAGCATGTCGAGAAAGTCTTCGGGGACAGTCATCTTTGTATCAGGGCCTTGCATGGCGGCTGACGGCCTGTTCATTTAAGGCTGCCGCCGAATTTCCAGGAATTGCCATTCCGCATCATGATGTAAATACTATCTCTGTCGATAGTGTCGTAGCTTGCCAGCCACGCTTCGATGACCTGCCTGCTTAGATAAGCGGTCTGTGGCGTCACCAGCTGGTCAAAGGCAACGTGCCGGAAGAATCCGAAATTTCTGCGGCTGATCCAGCGGCTGTATTCAAAGAGCGGCAACCGCTGGACCAAGGGGAGCCTGCCGAGTCGGCTCAGCACTTTTGCATAACCGTAATATGGAATTACCAGCGGTGTCGCTATGAAATATTTAGTCAGCCACCACGGCAGTTTGGATGCGAACTTGCGGATGGGATCAACCAAATGAATCACCACCCCGTTCCCCTCCTCTGCATAGACCCAACAGTGAAAGCGCCCCCCGCTCCGGGTGTTCGCTATCACAGCATCAAGACCAAGCTTCGGGTCCTTCAGGTGATGCAGCACGCCTATCGAATAGACGAAATCATAGGGCTGACTGGTGCGAAATCCGGTCATGTCTGCTTGGGTGATGCGCCACTGCATAAGCGGCAGGCGGCTCATGTTGTCCTGTGCCGATCTCACCGCGTCGCCGAGATCAACCCCTTCCAGTGAAGTCGGCGACCAGTCAGCCATGTGGACCAGCAGGCTTCCGTTGCCGCATCCCAGTTCCAGTACGGTCTTGCCGCGGACATCCGACTCGGTGACCGGGTAAAGCCAGTCGTCGAATTGTTCTTTTGTATAAATAGACCCTGCCGGAAGATGGTTCCAGGACGTGGCAAAAGCAGCAGCGGTTCTTTGGTCGACAGACATAAGATTTCCAGTAGGCTTAATTCAACGATCGCCGCCGGTGCGGCCAGAGTGAAAAAACGGCAAGCCCAGCAAGCGACACACCCGATATGATCTGCCCGGCTCGCTCCTCGGGCAGGGCCTCGCGCTCGATCAAGACTCGATGTGTGCCCGGCGGCACCTGCACCTCAAGCAGCCCATCCGGGCTTGAGGGCCTCACCTCAAGCCGTGTCGAACTGCCGTCCAGCTTCGCTACCCATCCCGGGTAGTAGAACTGGAGCAAACCCATTTGTAATACGGTTTCCGCCTTGACTGCCAATTCAATGTGCGGGGGTTGCCAGCGCTGCACCCTAACGCTGCCCTTGCCTTCGACAAGATAGGCTTTGTCGGACTTTGTGGTGAGTTTTATCATGGCCTGCACGGCTTCAGGCGTATCAGCAAACAAGTCCGGGTTGCTCCATTGCGGCAGAAAGGAGTTGTAGCGGCCGATTTTCGCAGCGTCCAATAGCGTCTTGGTATTTGCGTCGGTGCCACCGATCTCTTCTATCAAGTGACTCAGACTCGGCACAGAAGTCCAATACCGAATAAGCAGATAGTCCTTGAGCGTCGGGATCGCCTGGTATAGCACGATCATACTCAATATCAGAGCCGACGCCGGATAGGCAGAAAGTCTTTTGAATCTCAGCGTATCAGCCCAGAGCATGGCCAGTGCAATCATGGCGAAAGTGAGTACGGTTCCAAACCGCCAAGGAAACTGCACCATCTGGATAATCGCAACCCGTTCCCAAATTGGCTTGCTTGGGTAAAGCATCATAAGGAATGCAAGGGTGGCGACGACAATCCAGAACACGGCCCCCCTCCGTTCATTTCCAGTCTGGGTTTTTCGTCCAAGAAGCCAGACCCCGAGGGCAACCAGCATCATGGCTCCGACCATAATCCCTAGAGAATATAAAAAGTTATTGGCGCCATCACCATAACTGGGCGCGTAAAAAAGAAAATGATTAGCAAAATCGAAATGGCCAGAATTCATGCTGTCAAACAGCACATACTGCTGCGTGGTCATGGCGGGCACTAGGTAAATGGCGGAGAGCCCGATTCCCAGCAGCATGCCGCCCGCCACCCGCACGAAGGGACCAAGCCTGTCGCCCGGCCCCGCCATCCACAGCGTATAGGCCACGGGTACCCACGAAAACAACAAGGTCGTCGGCAGGTGCGTCATGATCAGCAGGGCATAACTCATGGACAGCCCCGCCATCGCTGCCCTCCTGCCGCGCATCGACGCACGTACAAACAGCATGACCAGCGGCATCCACACGAAGCCCCACAGCTCGGCAAAGGCAAAGCGCTGGTAAAGATCGACCGCCAGATGGTAGGGCGCGCTCATATACAGCACCGCGCCAATCAGCGCCGCCCGCCTCCCGGCCATACGCGTGAGCCAGGCATAGGCGGTGAAGCCCGAGGCAATCACCGCCAGAGACGCCGCCAACCCAAGCTGGTGCCAGCCTTCCGGATCATGACTCAATAATGGCCGGAACAGCGCCGTGAAGTAGTAAGGCACCGGTCCGTAAAACTGGAATACCGGGCTGCCTAGGCCCGCATTCATGCCCGGCAGCCAGCGTGGATACCAGTCGCCTGCCCACAACTGATCCACAAAATGCCGCGACATGATTAGATGGCTCAGCGTATCGTGTCCGAGCACATAGCCCGACCAACTTGCCGGCAAGGTCAGAAAAACTCCATAGGCCAGGATGACGAGAGCAGCCCGCCATCCGAATACCAAGTTTCGCTGCCCCATACCTTTCGACAGGATGATTCGTTTAAGCAGCATTGCCTCAAGTGTCTTCGGGTTTGTCTGGTGTAACAGGAACTTCAGACAGGGGCTGTGCGTCATTCGCGGGGTGGTATTCCAGCACCAGATACAGGGGTCTGTTCTTGGTTTCGTCAAACATCCGCCCGATATATTCACCAAGAATGCCGATGGTGATGAGCTGCACCCCACCCAGGAAAAGCACCACCACCATCAGCGACGGGTAACCCCGTACCGGATCGCCAAACATCAGGGTCTTGTAGACGATTATTGCCGCATAAGCGAAGGCAGCGAGCGCCGTAACGAGCCCCAGATAGGTAGCCATTTTGAGCGGCGCCGTTGTGAATGACGTGATGCCTTCAAGCGCAAAATTCCACAAGTCCCAATAATTCCATTTGGTCTTGCCCGCGTAGCGTGGCTCACGGCGATAGGGCACCGCTAGCTGAGGATAGCCAATCCAGGCGAAAAGTCCTTTCATGAAACGGTGCTGTTCGCGCAATTTGCTCAGCGCGCCCATCGCCCGACGGCTCAGTAGCCGGAAGTCTCCCGTGTCCTGCGGAATGTAAACACGGCTGACGCGCTGAATCAGTCGATAGAAT
>JAYVLR010000270.1:0-5261 GCA_043759395.1 Thiobacillaceae bacterium | reverse complement strand
CTAAAAATTTCCCTTGAACCAGCTTTTCATCCGCTCAAGAATGTCCTTAAGGCTGCCGCCCGTGAGCTTCGGCACGTCGCGGTCGCGCTCTTCCAGACCCGCCAGCAGCAGTCCCATACAAGTTGCATAGCGCGGGTTGTGCATCACGTCCGACAACCCGCCCTGGTAACGCGGCCAGCCCAAACGCACCGGCATGTGAAACACTTCCTCGCCCAGCTCGACCATGCCGCGCATGGCTGCTGAACCGCCGGTAATCACGATGCCCGACGACATCAGCTCTTCAAACCCGCTGCGGCGCAACTCGGCCTGCACCAGCGAATACAACTCTTCCATACGCGGTTCGATGAACTCGGCCAGCGTCTGTCTGGATAAGGTACGCGGCGGCCGGTCGCCAATCCCCGGCACCTCGATCATGTCGCGCGCATCGGCTAACTGCCGCAGCGCGCAGCCGTGCTGAATTTTGATGTCCTCGGCTTCCCTGGGCGGCGTGCGCAGCGCCACCGCGATATCGTTGTTGACCTGATCGCCCGCCACCGGAATCACGGCGGTGTGACGAATCGCGCCGTTGGTGAACACCGCAATATCAGTGGTGCCGCCGCCGATATCGACCAGGCACACGCCGAGCTCTTTTTCGTCTTCGGTTAGCACGGCCATCGCCGATGCCAAGGGTTGCAGCACCAGATCGCTGACTTCCAGCCCGCAACGGCGCACGCATTTGATGATGTTCTGTGCCGCCGATACCGCACCGGTGACAATATGCACCTTCACTTCCAGCCGCATTGCGCTCATGCCGAGCGGATCGCGCACGTCTTCCTGGCCGTCGACGATGAACTCCTGCGGAATCGTGTGCAGGATTTGCTGGTCAGTGGGGATGTTGACCGCGCGCGCGGTTTCCACCACGCGATCCACGTCCATCTGGCTGATTTCCTTGTCCTTGATCGCGTACATGCCGTGCGAATTGAAGCTCTTGATATGGCTGCCCGCGATCCCGGTATAGACCTCGCGAATCTTGCAGTCCGCCATCAGCTCGGCTTCTTCCAGCGCGCGCTGAATCGCGTTGACTGTGGCTTCGATATTCACCACCACGCCCCGACGCAGCCCGCGCGACGGACTCGATCCCATGCCGATAATGTCGAGTCCGCCCTCGGGCGTGGTCTCGGCAACGATGCAGACGATTTTGGATGTCCCGATATCGAGGCCGACAATGAGGTTTTTGGAGTCGCGCGGCTTGCTCATATTTTGGCAGTCATAGCTCAGTGGGGTGAGGGGGCGTTGCAGACGGGCGCGCGGCGGACAGACGCACGGAAAGGCCGTCCGCATAGCGCAAATCAACGTAAGTGGGCACTCGCACCGGGTCTGCAAAAAGTTGGGGATACAGTCGGGTAAAGCGCGCCAGACGCGCCGCCGCATCGGTGCGCCCGAGCATGATCCAGGTGCCGTCGTCCAGGCGCAGACGCCAGGCGCGACGTGGCGACAACTGTAATTCGCTGATGCCGCGTCCCACGCCTGCAAGCTGTTTTTGATAAGCCAGATAAGTCTGGGTCACTTCACTGTTGCTGTTGGCGGGGCCTTGCAGATGCGGCAACTTCGCGTCGAGCGCGGCCGCAAATACTTCGCCTTGCTGGTTCAGCAAAGCCGCATCGTTCCAGCGCGCCAGCGGCACATGCTCGGCAAACGACACCACCAGCGTATCCGGCCAGCGCCTTGTCACGCGCGCCTCGCGCACCCACGGCAATTTCTCGAACGCGCTGCGCACCTGTTCCAGATCGACGGTAAAAAAATTGCCGCGCACATGGCGGTCCGTGACCAGCTTGACCTGCGCCTCGGTGACATGGTTGGCCGGCGCGATCACGTCCACCTTATGCAAGGCGAATACCGGTTGCGCCAGCAGCCAGCTCCCCACGCCATACAGCAGCATCGTAACTGCGGCCCAGGTCAGGGCGCGACTCAGTTGCTGCACAGGCTGGATCACTGGATCGCTCATGGCGAGACTGTCTCCGCGACGCCAGCACTCAGCGTCTGCTCCAGAATCGCCAGGCACAGCGCGTCAAAATCCATCCCGGCCACGCGCGCGGCCATCGGCACCAGACTGTGGTCGGTCATCCCGGGGGAAGTGTTCACTTCCAGCAAATACGGCTGGCCATCGGTGCCGAGCATGAAATCGACCCGGCCCCAACCCCGGCATCCCACCAGCTTGAACGCTTCCAGTGCCAGGTTCTGATAGGCCCGTTCCTGCCCGGGTGCCAAGCCGCTAGGGCAGTGATACTGCGTGTCGTTGCGCAGATACTTCGCTTCGAAGTCGTAAAATTCGACCGCCTGAGGCAACTCCAGCCGGATCAGCGGCAGCGGTGTGTTGCCCAGAATCGCGGCGGTATATTCCGCGCCGCCAATAAATTTTTCGGCCAGCACCAGCGGATCGTGCTCGGCTGCCGCAGCGTAAGCCGCCTGCAAGTCGCCCGCCCGGGTGACCTTGCTCATGCCGATACTCGATCCTTCGTGCGCAGGCTTGACGAATATCGGCAAACCCAACTTGCGCTCAACGGCGGCAAAATCACTGTCCGCAGTGAGAATTTCCCAGTCTGCGGTGGGCAAGCCTGCCGCCCGCCACAGCAATTTGGTGCGCCATTTGTCCATGCCCAGCGCTGATGCCATCACGCCACTGCCGGTGTAGGGCAGATCCAGCAATTCCAGCGCACCCTGCATGCAGCCGTCTTCGCCATAGCGCCCGTGCAAGCAGATAAAAACGCGGTCGAATTCACCCGAGGCAAGGTCATTTAAATTGCGTCGCGCCGGATCAAAGGCATGTGCATCCACACCGGCCCGCGTCAGCGCCGCCAGCACCGCCGCACCGCTATTCAATGAAACCGGACGCTCAGCCGAGGTGCCGCCCAGCATCACTGCAACTTTGCCATACGATCTTTCACGGGCTTTAGCCCGTAGAAAGTCGGAGTCCCCTTGTGGGGCGAAACGTTTTGCCTCAATCGCCATTAAAGTCGCTCTCCAATGATTCGCACTTCGCGCAGCAGGCGCACATTGGTGCGCGCCTCTACCGCGTTTTCCACCTGCTCGATCAGGCGCTCGATGTCGGTTGCGCTCGCCGCCCCGAGATTGACGATAAAGTTGGCGTGCTTTTCGGACACTTGCGCATCGCCGATGCGGTGGCCTTTCAGCCCGCAAGATTCAATCAGCCGCGCCGCAAAATCGCCCGGCGGATTGCGGAATACCGAGCCGGCATTAGGCTGTTGCAATGGCTGGGTAGCGATACGCTGCCGGAGCAAATCCTTGATGCTTGCGCGTGATGCCAGACCGTCGCCTTTGGGTAGCCGGAACCAGGCGCTCATAAACCATTCCTCATGCGCAACCCGCAGCGCCACATGCCGATATCCGGTGACGTAATCTTCGGGGCGCCGTTCATTGAGCTGGCCGAGCCGATCCAGCGTCTTTACCTGGGCGACCTTTTCCCAGGTTTCATGGCCGTAACAACCCGCATTCATCGCGAGCGCGCCGCCGACCGTGCCCGGAATACCTGCCCAAAATTCACCGCCGACCAGATCATGATTGGCGCAAAACCGCGCCAGTTTGGGCGTGGCGACACCCGCCTGGGCATACACCAGCAAGGTGTTTTCGTCGCTGGCGGGCAAGCCTTGCACGCGGCTTTCAATCGCCAGTTTTTTCAGCACGCCGTGCAGCAAAATAACAACGCCCCGCACCCCGCCGTCCCGTATCAGCAGATTGCTGCCCAGACCCAGCATGTGGATCGGCTCATGCGCCGGAATGGATCGCACCAGCCAGCCCAGATCCTCCAGGTCGGCCGGGATATAAGCGCGTTGCGCCAAGCCACCCGCGCGCCAGGACACGTATTTCTTCATCGGCTCGTTACGCAAAAAACGACCGCGCAAGACCGATCCGCCGCCCGAAGTCGCGTCCGATTCATTCAGTAAGAAATCACGGTGCATGGATTGCGTCCTCCGCAATACGAGCGGCCACTTGCCCGATACTGCCCGCGCCCATGACCAGCACCACATCGCCGTCCCGCACCCGGTCGCGGACAGCGGCAGACAGCTCCGCAATCTGTTCGACAAAGATCGGCTCGACATGCCCTGCTACGCGCACCGCCCGGGCGAGTGCGCGGCCATCGGCGGCGACAATCGGGGGCTCTCCGGCGGCATACACTTCGGTCAGTACCAGCACATCGGTTTCTGACAAGACCCGGACAAAATCCTCGAAACAGTCGCGGGTGCGGGTGAAGCGATGCGGCTGAAAAGCCAGCACCAGGCGACGCCCCGGGAATGCCCCGCGCGCAGCCGCGAGGGTAGCCGCCATCTCGACCGGATGATGGCCGTAGTCATCGACCAGGCTGAATGTCCCGCCACTTTTCGCGGGCAGATCGCCGTAACTCTGGAAGCGCCGTCCGACGCCGTGAAACTCGGCCAGCGCACGGACGATTGCGCTATCCGCCGCATCGACTTCAGTGGCGACGGCAATCGCGGCCAGCGCATTCTGCACGTTATGCATACCGGGATGATTCAGCGTGATATCCAGATCGGGCAGGTTTTCACGCAGCACCCGAAAGCGCATTTTTCCATTTTCAAAACGCGCATCGACCGCCCGCACCTGCGCCGTTTCATCAAAGCCATAGGTGGTGATCGGCTTGGTGATACGCGGCAAAATGTCGCGCACGTTCGGGTCGTCCACGCACATCACCGCCATGCCGTAAAAAGGCAGGCGCTGACAGAAATCGACAAAGGCGGTTTTCAACCGCTCGAAATCATGGCCGTAGGTGTCCATGTGATCGGCATCGATGTTGGTCACAATTGCAATCACTGGTGTCAGATACAGAAAGGAGGCATCCGACTCATCGGCTTCCGCCACCAGAAAATCGCCTTGCCCCAGCCGCGCGTTGGCACCTGCGGCCATCAGCTTGCCGCCGATGACAAAGGTGGGATCCATGCCTGCGCAGCCCAGAATGCTGGCGACCAGACTGGTCGTCGTGGTCTTGCCGTGAGTGCCCGCCACCGCAATGCCCTGACGCATGCGCATCAACTCCGCCAGCATCAGCGCGCGCGGCACGACGGGGATTTTTTTCGCGCGCGCGGCGGCGACTTCGGGATTGGATTCCGCCACCGCCGTCGATACCACCACCGCATCCGCACCGGCAATATTATCGGCGGCGTGGCCGCTCTGGATGACCGCACCCAACTTGGCCAAGCGCTGCGTCACCGCGCTATCGGCAAGATCAGAGCCGGACACGATGTAATCCA
>JAYVLR010000269.1:0-8357 GCA_043759395.1 Thiobacillaceae bacterium | reverse complement strand
GAAAGATTTTGGGAACAGTAAAACAACATGGGAACAATTGCCTTAAAGCCTTTATTAATGGTGCTTTCAGTCAATTAGTTCCTGCCACTTGTTCCCATATTTTCTAGATTTAACCGCGTCTAAGAACCGTGTTTTGGAACAAATTTGTTCCCATGCACGGACACACGCCTAGACATGGGAACATATCTGGGAACAATTATAAGCAGCTTCACGCGGAACACACAAGACGTTAGTAGAACAAAAAGCCCGCATTTACGTGGGCTTTAAGGGTGTTTTGTGGAAGTGCCCGGACAGGGCAGGAAGTGGTTTTACTTTCCAATGCAAAACCGGCTGAATATTTCGCCCAGCAAGTCATCGGCAGTAAATTCTCCGGTAATTTCAGATAACGCCGCCTGCGCCAGACGCAGCTCTTCAGCAAACAATTCGAGTTGTGCGGCGATCGCACGCGCCTGAACCAGATGCGCCGCCGCCCGCTCCAGAGCCTGCAAATGCCGTGTGCGCGCCATGAACGCGCCCTCTCCGGCAGCCTGCCACCCGGCCAGCGCCAGCAGTTTTTGTTGCAGCAAGTCCAGCCCCGCGCCGGTCTTGGCCGAGAGCCAGATGTCATCGCCCACCATCCGCGCGGCTTCGCCCGAGACGTCCACCTTGTTATGGATCGTCAAGCGTGGAATCGGCGGCAGCCGCGCCAGCGTCGCCGCCTCATGGGCGCCCAGGCCGTGCGCCGCATCCACCAGCAGCAGCGCCACATCGGCTTTTTCGACCGCATCCCACGTACGTGCAATGCCCATCTGCTCGACCGCATCTGCCGTTTCGCGCAGGCCAGCGGTGTCGATAATGTGCAGCGGCACGCCTTCAATCTGGATCGCCTCTTTCACTGTGTCGCGCGTAGTGCCCGCAATCGCAGTCACGATCGCCGCCTCGTAACCGGCTAGCCGGTTAAGCAGGCTCGACTTGCCCACATTCGGCTGGCCGATCAGCACCACCGTCAGCCCTTCGCGCAACAGCGCGCCTTGCTTTGCCTGCGTCTGCACCGCGTCGAGACTCGCACCGAGCCGATCCAGCCGTCCAAACGCATCCGCCTGCTTGAGAAAATCGATCTCTTCTTCGGGAAAGTCCAGCGTCGCTTCCACCAACATCCGCAGCCGGATCAACTCATCGACCAGGGTCGTAATATGCTTCGAGAACTCGCCAGACAAGGATCGCACCGCCGAGCGCGCCGCCGCCACGCTTTGCGCGTCGATCAAATCCGCCACCGCCTCGGCCTGCGCCAGATCCAGCTTGCCGTTGAGATAAGCGCGCCGGGTAAATTCGCCGGGCCCTGCCAGCCGGGCGCCAAGCGCCAAACAGCGCTGCAAGATCAGATCGAGAATTTGCGGCCCGCCGTGCCCCTGCAGCTCCAGCACATGCTCGCCGGTAAACGAATGGGGTGCCACAAAATACAAGGCGATGCCTTCATCGAGCGTGCTGCCGTCCGCGTCCAGAAACCGGCAAAACGTCGCATGACGCGGCACAGGTACGCGACCCAATATCGCCAGCGCCAAGGCCGATATTTCTTCCCCGGAAACGCGCACCACGCCCACCCCGCCGCGTCCGGGCGCGGTAGCAATCGCAGCAATCAGATCATGCGTCGGCATGGCATCAGAAAAACGCGCTGCGGCCTATTGTCCGCACGGACATTGCTGCTCCGATCAGGCTTTAGCGGGCTTGCCACCGCCCTCAACCTGTTTGTTGATGGCCCATTGCTGGGCGATGGAGAGGATGTTGTTGATGACCCAGTAGAGCACCAGACCGGCAGGGAAAAACACGAACATCACCGTAAAACCAATCGGCATAATCATCATGATTTTGGCCTGCATCGGATCCATCGGCTGCGGGTTGAGCTTGACTTGCAGGATGGAGGTAATCCCCATGATGACGGGCAGAATATAGAAAGGATCGGGCGCGGTCAGATCCGTGATCCAGCCTACCCACGGCGCGCCGCGCATTTCGACGGCGGCGAGCAATACCCAGTACAGGGCGATAAAAACCGGGATCTGAATCACGATAGGCAAGCAACCGCCGAGCGGGTTGATCTTTTCGGTTTTGTACATTTCCGCCATCGCCTGATGCAGCTTTTGCCGATCATCGCCATGGACTTCTTTAAGCCGTTGCAGGCGCGGCGTGAGCTTTTTCATCTTCGCCATGGACTTGTAGCCCGCCGCCGACAGCGGGAACAGCGCCGACTTGATGAGGATGGTGAGGATAATAATGGCCCAGCCCCAGTTTCCGACGATGCGCTCGATTTGCTTCAGCGCCCAGAATATCGGGTAGGCCAGCGGCGTGAGCCAGCCGTAATCCCGCGTCAAATCAAGACCGGTGGCGGTTTTTTCCAGCACGCTCTGGATTTGCGGGCCGGCATACAGCGACACGCTGAAGGTTTTTTCCTGACCCGGCATGAGCTTGCCTTCGGCCAGAATGACGCCGTTTGAATACTGCCCGTCGCCCAGCGCTTTGGCGTAAAACTCGCGTTTGATGCCCGCAGCGGGCAGCCAGGCTGAGACAAAATGATGCTGCACCATACCGGTCCAGCCGTTCGTTGCTGTCTTTTCAAATTTGGCGCTGCCGTCGCCAATATCCTTGAACTTAACTTTCTGGAATTTCTGCGCCTCAGTATAAAACACCGGGCCGGTAAACGTGTACAGCATCGCCGACTCACCACGCGGGGCTTCGCCATGACGGGTAAACTGAAAATACGGGGTGAGGTCTATCGGCTGGGTGCCGCCGTTAATGACGCGATATTTCACGTCGATCTGATAGCTGCCGCGCGTAAAACCGTAAGTCTTTTCAATGCGCACGCCGCTCGCCGCATCAGTCCATACCAGCGGCACATCGATTCGTGACGCGCCTTGCGCAAAGCGATAGGTGCCGGGGTTAAGCTGGAACGGGGTGCGATGCGTAGGCAGGCCGTTTCCGATCAGGCCGTTTTGCGCAACGTACGGACGGGTAACACTGTCTTCAAACAGGCTTAACACCTGGTTTTTATCTTCTGTTTCGCGATAAGCCTGCAAGTGCAAGGAGCGCAAATCGCCGCCCGTGCTATCGATTTCAGCGTGGATTAAATCCGTTTCCACGATTGCGCGCTGACCGCGCGTCAATGCCGACCCCGTGGGAGCCGCCGCAGGCGTGGCTGGTGCATTCAGGGTTTGGCTGGGCATCGGCGCAGAAGCCGATTGCGAGATTGCAGGTTCTACTGGCTGCGGTTGATGCTTCGTCTGCCAAGACTCCCACAACAATAACAAGGTGAACGAAAAGACCGCAAAGAGAATTAGTCGCTGGTTATCCATAGTGGAATTCTATTCAGTATTAGATGAGGCGGGCCATTTGCTCATTGCGCGCTGGCCCGCCCGAATCAGGGTGCGCGCCAAATCGCGCGTCTCTTTGCCCGATACGGGCTTTGCAATCAAACGAACCACAAAATCGCAGGCAGGCAGATCGAGGCGCTGCAAACGAAAAGTCTCCCGCACACAACGCTTGACCCGGTTACGATCAACCGCGCGCGGCAGCAAACGCTTGGCGATGACCATTCCCAGACGGGCATAAGCCAGCTTATTTGGCCTTACCATAACTAACAGGCTATCGGTGCGCGCCCGCTCGTTCTGCTTAAAAACCAGCTCGAACTCTGCGGGCTTAACCAGGCGAACATCGCGCGGGACGCGGCTTTCAACTGCCTGGTTCGTCTCGTCTGCTTGCTGCGGGTCTGGCGTATGAATCAATGCTCGCTTTTCTTCAAAGCAACGTCACCAAGGCTGGCTCAATCCTTGATCGCCGCCTTAGCTTATACAGCCAGGCGGCTACGGCCTTTGGCGCGACGGGCGTTGATGACTGCACGACCGCCTTTGGTTTTCATGCGTGCACGAAATCCGTGAGTACGCTTGCGGCGAACGGTAGAGGGTTGATAGGTGCGTTTCATGATTTTCCTTCCAGTACGTGCCCGCCTGTATAGCGGACAACAAAAAATTGTTTTGAAAAACCGCGTATTAGACCTGCTTCACCCTATCCATGTCAAGCTTGGGCAGGCATTCCTGCAGGCACTGTAAACGGCGATAAGCAAGTCTTGCCTGTGGATAACCTGGCCGAAGCAGAGTAAGATTCGATCCTTGAAATCCATGCAAATAACCCCTGCCTCCAACATCATAATGAATTCATTCTGGGATCTTTGCCAAGCGCGCTTTCGCGCCAGTCTGACCCAGCAGCAATTCAGCACCTGGATTAAACCGCTGATATTCGATGAATCGGATACCCACGTACATATCCTGGCACCCAACCATTTTGTCATGGACTGGGTACGCGAAAAGTTTGCAGACCATATCGACGGCTGGGCGCTGGAGTATTTCGCACATCCTGTTTCAATCAGCTATGCCCTTGGCAAAAAAACCGCTGCGCCTAAAACAAGCCATACCGAAACCGCGTCGGCTGTGGTGGCGAGCGCGCCTGCCGTTATTGTTCCCCCCGCAACCGGCATGCGTATCAATGCTGGATTTAGTTTCGATAACTTTGTTTCCGGTCGTGCCAACCAGCTGGCACGGGCCGCCTCACTGCAAATTGCCCAAAACCCAGGCCAGGCTTATAACCCGCTATTTATTTATGGCGGCGTAGGTTTAGGCAAAACACACTTGCTTCAAGCCATCGGCAATACCGTTCGCGAAGCCAACCCTGCGGCCAGGATCAGTTATATCCATGCCACGGATTATGTTGATGATGTAGTCAAAGCTTATTTGAACAAACAGTTTGACGATTTCAAGCGGCGTTATATGTCTTTGGATCTACTCTTGGTAGATGACATCCAGTTTCTGGCAAAAAAAGACCGCAGTCAGGAAGAATTTTTTTACGCGTTCAATTCGCTGATTGAAAACAAAAAACAGATTGTTATTACCTGCGATACCTTTCCCAAGGAAATAAACGGCCTCGACGACCGCCTCAAATCCCGCTTTGCCTGGGGATTGACCGTCGCGGTCGAGCCACCTGAGCTCGAAATGCGCGTGGCCATTTTGTTATCCAAAGCCAAAATGGAAAACACCAAACTTGATGAGAACGTAGCCTTCTTCATCGCCAAGCAAGTACGTTCCAACGTGCGCGAACTGGAAGGTTCGCTCAAGCGCGTCATCGCGTTTTCCCGATTTCACGAGAAATCCATCACGCTTGAACTGGCAAAAGAAGCTTTGCGAGATCTTATCGCATCGACATCGCGTATCGTCTCGGTCGAAAATATCCAGAAAACCGTCGCTGACTTTTACAAGATAAAAGTGGCTGATATGTATTCGAAAACGCGTACGCGCAATCTGGCACGCCCGCGTCAGATTGCCATGGCTCTGGCCAAAGAACTAACGAACCAGAGCCTGCCAGAAATTGGTGAATCGTTTGGCGGACGCGACCACACAACCGTACTGCATGCCTGCCGTAAAGTCGTTGAATTACGGGAAACGCATGTCGATATCGGGCGCGACTATTTAGTGTTATTACAAAGCCTCACAGGCTGAGGATGGAATGTGGATAAACTTGATTCAAAATTAAAGCGGTCTGTTTTATCCCGTTTCCTACCGTAAAGACACCGCTTTACACACAGACAAAAACGCTACTAACTGAATGTTTATAAATATTATTTTGAATTACCCCCAGAAAATGCCTGCCTTAACTATGAATTTAAGGAATATATAAATGCTATTAATACAAACTGAACGTAACGCGCTGCTCGCTCCACTCAATGCAACGGTCAGCGTAGTTGAACGACGCCATACACTGCCAATACTGTCCAATCTGTTGCTGGAAAAAAAAGCAGGCATATTAACTTTGCTGGCAACGGACCTCGAACTTCAAGTCAGCACCCAGATGGATAATGTGGGCAACGGTGAAGATTTTGCGATCACTGTCGCGGCACGCAAATTGTTTGATATCGTTCGCGCCTTGCCAGAAGGCGCAAAACTCAAACTGGATAACAAAGACAAGCAAGTCGTGGTCAGCGCAGGCAAATCACGCTTCACGCTGCAAACGCTTCCAGCCGCTGATTTCCCCCGGATGGAAACCGCAGCCGGACTCGGCGATGAAATCAATCTGCCGCAAAAAACGCTCAAGCGATTATTGCAGCTGGTTCAGTTTGCAATGGCGAGCCAGGATATTCGCTATTACCTCAACGGTATGCTGCTGGTATTGGAAGGTAAAACGCTGCGTGTTGTTGCCACAGACGGGCATCGCTTGAGTTATGCCGAAACGAGCATCGAAAAGGAAGCCGCCGCACGTGAGGTTATTATTCCGCGTAAAACCATACAGGAATTAATCAAGCTGCTAGGTGATGTGGATGACCCGGTCAGCCTTCGGATTGGCACCAATCAGGTCACGATCCGTTTACCGCACACCGAACTCGTCAGCAAGGTGGTGGATGGTAAATTCCCTGATTATCAACGCGTCATTCCGCAAAATCAGCCACGGCAGTTGAAAGCCAATCGCCAGACTGTCATGCAGGCTTTGCAGCGTGCATCCATCCTGTCGAATGAAAAGTTTCGCGGCGTCCGCCTGGTGATGAGCGAAAACACGCTGGGCATCGTGTGCAACAACAACGAGCAGGAAGAAGCGGCAGACGAAATAGAAGTCAGTTATTCCGGCGAGCCGATGGACGTCGGATTTAACGTGACGTACTTGCTGGATGGTTTAGGCGCGTTAAGTTCGGAAGAAATTACCCTGTCGCTGGCAGATGCCAATAGCAGTATGCTGCTCACCAGTGAAAAAGAGGCCGGATTCAAATACGTCGTCATGCCCATGCGTATCTGAAAATCACACGTTGGTTCATACGCTTTATTGAGTAAACAATCAGGAAACATCATGGCAGATAACAGTTACGACTCCTCCAGCATCAAAATTCTCAAGGGGCTGGATGCCGTTCGCAAACGCCCCGGCATGTACATCGGCGACACTTCCGATGGAACCGGTCTGCACCACATGGTGTTCGAGGTGCTGGATAACGCCATTGATGAGGCGCTGGGCGGTTACTGTGACGATATCAAAGTCATTATCCATCCGGACAATTCGATCTCGGTGCTGGATAACGGACGCGGCATTCCGACCGGCATTAAGGACGACGATGAATTCAAACGTACCGCGCTGGAAATAGTCATGACCGAACTCCATGCCGGCGGCAAGTTCGACCAGAACTCGTACAAGGTATCGGGCGGCTTGCACGGCGTTGGCGTATCAGTGGTTAATGCCTTGTCTGACTGGTTGAAGGTCAAAGTCTGGCGCAATGGCAAAGCCCATCAGCTGGATTTTGCGCATGGCGTTATTACTGGGCCGGTACAGGTTCTGGGCGATACCGAACGCAAAGGCACCGAAGTGCATTTCATGGCCAGCATCGAGACGTTTGGGCTGGTTGAGTACCACTATGACATCCTCGCCAAACGCATCCGCGAGCTTTCTTTTTTGAATAATGGCGTAAAAATCGAGCTCGCCGATCATCGTAGCGGCAAGAGCGAAAACTATGCGCATTCGGGCGGCGTAAAAGGCTTTGTCGAATACATGAACAAAGCCAAAAGCGTATTGCACCCGAAAATTTTCCATGCCGTTGGCGAAAAAGACGGCATGACGGTAGAAGTTGCGATGCAATGGAACGACAGCTATTCCGAAACCGTACAGTGTTTTACCAATAATATTCCGCAGCGCGACGGCGGCAGCCACCTGACCGGATTGCGCATGGCAATGACACGGGTACTGAATAAATACATCGAAGAAAACGATCTGGCAAAAAAAGCCAAGGTCGAAACCACGGGCGACGACATGCGCGAAGGATTGACCTGCGTCCTCTCAGTCAAAGTGCCGGAACCGAAGTTCTCTTCGCAAACCAAAGACAAGCTCGTGTCGAGTGAAGTGCAGCCGGTCGTACAAGAAGTGGTGGGTCAGAAGCTGTCCGAATTTTTGCTCGAAAACCCGGGCGACGCTAAAATCCTCGTCGGCAAAATTATCGATGCCGCGCGCGCACGCGAAGCGGCGCGCAAAGCGCGCGAAATCACCCGGCGCAAAGGCATTATGGATGGCCTGGGACTGCCCGGTAAACTCGCCGATTGTCAGGAAAAAGACCCGGCGCTATGCGAAATTTATCTGGTCGAAGGAGATTCCGCCGGCGGCTCCGCCAAGCAGGGACGCGACCGTAAGTTTCAGGCGATATTGCCACTCAAGGGCAAAATTCTTAACGTCGAACGCGCGCGTTTCGACAAAGTCATCAGCAGCCAGGAAATTGCCACGCTGATTACCGCGCTGGGCACCAGCATCGGCAAAGAAGACTACAACCCCGACAAGCTGCGCTACCACCGCATCATCATCATGACCGACGCCGA
>JAYVLR010000268.1:0-4954 GCA_043759395.1 Thiobacillaceae bacterium | reverse complement strand
GGAACATTGTCGTCGGCACCGGTGATGGCGACCGTCGCGGTCGGCGCAACAGTGTCAACCGTAATCGCGCGCGTGCCTGCTGCGCTGACGTTGCCTGCGGCATCGGTGGCGATGGCGGAAAGGGTTTCTGCGCCTTGCCCCATGTCGGCGATGTCAGAACCGCCGAGGGCGTAGCTCCAGCTGGTGCCGGTGACGGTGGCTGCGCGGGCAATGCCGCCCAGAGTCAAGGCGACGCTGGCACCGGCCTCGTTAGTGCCAGTGATGGCAGCGGTTTGTTCGGCAGCGTTGATGATGTTGTCAGTGGCAACGGTGTTGATAACGGGCGCAGCAGGCGCGATGGTATCCACCGTCATGTTCAACGGCGTGGCGGCGGTGTTGTTGTTGCCTGCGGCATCGGTGAAAGTGCCCGCTGCGACGTTGACGGTGGCCGCTGTCGTGCTGCTGGAGGTCGGCGTAAAGGTGGCAGTGTAAACCGATCCGCTGCCGGCAAAGCCGCTCAGTGTTCCACCCGTAACGGCGACATCACCTGACGCAAAGGTGGTGCTGGCTTCAGACAGGGTGAAGGTGAGTGTGGCGACATCGCCAATTTTCAAAGCGCTGTCGTTGGTGGTGATGACGATGCTCGGCGCAATGGTGTCCACCGTCATGCTCAGCTGTGTAGCGGCGGTGCTGTTGTTGCCTGCCGCATCGGTAAACGCGCCGCTTGCCACGTCAACCGTGGCTGCTGTCGTGCTGCTGGCAGTGGGCGTGAAGGTGGCGGTGTAAATCGCACCGCTTCCAGCAAAACCACTCAGCGTGCCACCTGTTACAACGATGTCGCCTGCCGCAAACGTGGTGCTGGCTTCGGACAGGGTGAAGGTGAGCGTGGCGGCATCGCCAATTTTCAAAGCGCTGTCGTTGGTGGTGATGACGATGCCCGGTGCGATGGTGTCAACACTCATGTTCAACGGCGCTGCAACTGTGTTGGTGTTGCCTGCGGCATCGGTGAAGGTTCCCGCTGCGATGTTGACGGTAGCCGTCGTGGTGTTGCTGGCGGTGGGCGTAAAGGTGGCGGTGTAAACCGATCCGCTTCCAGCAAAGCCGCTCAAGCTGCCGCCGGTGACGACAACATCGCCCACGGCAAAATCGGAGCTGGCTTCGGACAGCGTAAAGGTAAGCGTAGCTGCATCGCCAATCTTGAGGGCACTGTCGTTGGTGGTGATAACGATGGTCGGCGCGATGGTGTCCACCGTCATGCTCAATGGTGCTGCCGCTGTGTTGTTGTTGCCCGCAGCGTCGGCGAACGTGCCTGCTGCAACGTTGACGGTGGCGGTTGCCGTGCTGCCGACCGTAGGCGTAAAGGTGGCGGTGTAGATCGAACCGCTTCCGGCGAAGCCGCTCAGCGCGCCGCCAGTGACGACGATGTCGCCTGCCGCAAACGTGGTGCTGGCTTCGGACAGGGTGAATGTCAGCAGTGCTGTATCGCCGACATTCAACGCGCTGTCGTCGGTGGTGATGATGATGCTCGGGGCGATGGTATCCACCGTCATGCTCAACGGCGCTGCTGCCGTATTGTTGTTGCCTGCGGCATCGGTGAACGCGCCGCCTGCAACGTTGACGGTGGCGGCTGTCGTGCTGCTGGCCGTCGGCGTAAAGGTGGCGGTGTAAACCGTGCCGCTTCCAGCAAAGCCACTCAGCGTGCCGCCGGTAACAACGATGTCAACCGCAGCAAAGTCGGTGCTGGTTTCGGACAGCGTAAAGGTGAGCGTGGCGACATCGCCTGCTTTCAATGCGCTATCGTTGGTGGTGATGACGATGCTCGGCGCGATGGTGTCAACACTCATGTTCAACGGCGCTGCAACTGTGTTGGTGTTGCCTGCGGCATCGGTGAAGGTTCCCGCTGCGACGTTGACGGTGGCGGCTGTCGTGCTGCTGGTGGTGGGCGTAAAGGTGGCGGTGTAGATCGCGCCGCTGCCAGCAAAGCCGCTCAGTGTGCCGCCCGTGACAACGATATCGCCTGCCGCAAACGTGGTGCTGGCTTCAGACAGAGTGAAGGTGAGCGTGGCGGCATCGCCAATTTTAAGGGCACTGTCGTTGGTGGTGATAACGATGCTCGGCGCGATGGTGTCAACGCTCATGCTCAATGGAGCCGCCGCTGTGTTGTTGTTGCCCGCAGCATCGGTGAAAGTCCCCGCTGCAACGTTGACGGTGGCGGCTGTCGTGCTGCTGGCCGTCGGCGTAAAGGTGGCAGTGTAGATCGCGCCGCTTCCAGCAAAGCCGCTCAGCGTGCCGCCCGTGACGACAACATCGCCCACGGCAAAGTCAGTGCTGGCTTCGGAAAGGGTGAAGGTAAGCGTCGCAACATCGCCAATTTTAAGTGCGCTGTCGTTGGTGGTGATGGTAACGGTCGGGGCAACGGTATCGACGGTGAAGGCACGCGCACCGCTTGCTGCGCTCTGGTTGCCGACGGCATTTTCGACCACGGCGATGAAGCTGTGCGCGCCTTCGCCAAGCGCGCCAGTGGTATAGCTCCAGGTGGTGCCGGTTACGCTGGCCGTTCCCAGGCGGGTCGCGCCGTCATACACGACGACTGTGTCTGCCCCTAATGTACCGACAACGGCTCCGCTCAAGGTCGGGGTTGTATCGTTGCTGAAGCCGCCGCTGGCAATGCTGCCCGTCACGGGTGCAACGTCGTCGGTCACGCCGGTGATGGTCGCGGTGGCAGTAGGCACGGTGGCGCCGACAGTCAGGCTATAGGCCGCGCTAGCGGTGCCCTGGTTGCCCGCAGCATCTTCGACGCGGGTGCTGAAGCTGTGCGTGCTGTTGCTCAAACTGACGGTGGCAAAACTCCAGGTTCCCCCCGTGACACTGGCGGTGCCCAAACGAGTGGTGCCGTCGTAAACCGCGACCACTTCGCCGGAACCCAGGCTGCCCGTGAGCGTGCCGCTAAGCGTGGGCGTGTTGTCGTCGGTGGTGCCGCCGCTGGCGACGTTGCCGGTTGTGGGCGCGACGTTGTCGGCAGCGCCCGTGATGTCAGCCGTCGCGGTCGGCGCGACCGTGTCTACGGTGATGGCTCGCGTGCCCGCGCTGCTGATGTTGCCAGCGGCATCGGTAGCAGTGGCGGAGAGCGTTTCTGCGCCTTGCCCCATGTTGGTGATGTCGGCAGCGACCAGGGTGTAGCTCCAGACACCAGCGCCGTTGGCGGTGACGGTGCGGGTCACGCCGCCCAATGTCAGGGCAATGGTGGCGTTGGCTTCGGCGGTGCCGGTGATTGCGGAAGTCTGCTCGGCAATGTTAATGATGTTGTCGGTGGCGACAGCGTTGATGATGGGCGCGCTGGGCGGCGTGGTGTCGGGCGCGGGGGGTGGCGTGGGCGTGCTGCTACCGCCGCCGCCCCCGCCCCCGCCGCCTCCAGCGGCAGCTGCCACCAGCAAGACGCCGCCGCCAATCAGCAGAGCGGGGCTGATGCCGCCGACCACAGGCGCAGCCTCTGCCGGAAGAGTACTGGCTGGTGCGCTACCGACTGGAGCAGGCGGAGCGACCGGCGCATCCGGCGCGCTGGGCGCAGCGGCTTCCGATATGGTGGCGTCGCTGTCCGCGCTAGACAGTTGCACACTATCGGCCTGGCTGGTTTCGTCGTCGCCAGGCAGCACGCGGTCGTCTTGCAGATCGTCTTTCGGATCGCGCGTAGTATTCACCCGCTTGCCGACGGGGTGTGACACCCCTGTCTTACTGGGAGGAAATTGCAGTGCCAACTGAGCGTTGCTGGAAGCGGCGGATTGGTCAGCTTGCGGATGGTTTTTCTTGGACACGGTCAATTCCCCTGGTTAAGTGATTTGGTATGTAGTGGCGCGCACGCCGGAAAAATAACACAAAAAGCCGACAAAGTTTTCACAAAAAACACGAAGCCGAAACCCCGTTAAAGTACTGCGGAGGAGATTGTTGCGCTTAGGCCTTGCGACGGCGCGCCGCAAAACCCACCAGCCCTAAACCCGCCAGCAGCATGGCGTAGGTTTCGGGTTCGGGCACGGGTAACGCAGGAATAACCTCGGACGAAAAGAGCACGCCTGTAAGCGTTTGCGTATGGTCATACACCACAGGCGTGGCAGATTCCAATGTTCCCGATAAGCCCAAGAAAGAAGCTACGATGTCGACACTGGTACCTTCAGAAAAGCTAAATTCAGCTTCGAAATAATTGATGCCCGTAAGATTCATGGAAAAGAGTGCGGGTGAGAGCATCATAACGCCTGCTTCATAGGTGCTAAAAGGCTGGAGAAAAAGCTCAGATAAAGAATAAGTCGTGCTGGCAATAGTAGCCAATTGGCTTGGATCAGTCCCCATCCTGAGTGACAGCGTAACGCTAGAGCCATACCAATTATTTAGTGCCAACCCCGTAACGAAGTTGACTGTGGCTACCCCACCATTAATCAGGTTTGACCCAACCAGATTCTCGATCTGTCCGGACATCAAATAGGTTTGAGGGCCAAACACGGGGGTGGGGAAAAAAAACCCATAACTATCGTAGACAGAGTAGAGCCCGACTGACTGGGTTTGGGTGATATTGGAGTTATACGAGGTTGTCCGTGTCCCGTAAGTATTTATCAATCCGTCTACCCCAATTTGAGCAGGCGTTACGACAGTGCTAGTTACGGTGTTGGTGACTGCTGTCTCGTACAGATTTGTTACAAGTCCCGTGTCAGACGAGGTCAGGTTGTTGATTTGCGTAAATGGTGGAGCAGCTACCCAAGGAGGTGTGCCGGTATCCAAGGTGATAGCGAATGGCGTAGTTGCACCCACATTGTTCGTGTAAACGGCGGCCTGCGCAGCCCCCGACAAGCTCATCGCCAGAACCAACCCGGCCAACCGCATTTTCTGCGTGTTCATGTTTACTCTCCTCAGTGGGTGGATGCTTATCCACATTGATTATTGATGTGTCACACATTCAGTGTCTCCAAAAACTCGGGCAAAGCAAGTC
>JAYVLR010000267.1:0-2636 GCA_043759395.1 Thiobacillaceae bacterium | reverse complement strand
CAGCGTGATGCGCCCGACAGGCGCGGAGAAATGAAACTGGGCGGGCAGGGCAATAAATACGCCACTGACACCGCACGACTGGCCGGACTTGCACGGCTTGTCAGGTGAAGATTTTGAGTCTGTATGCTTGCAGCAATCAGCCATCGCAGATGGCATGTCAGCGTCTGTGGCGGACGCTTCGTCCTGCATCTGCATCGGACAGACACAGACAGGCACAGCGGCGAATCCTCCTGCAGGAATCGCCATGCTCAGCAACACAACCAGAATAAACCGCAGCAGCTTCATGGGCTGTATCTTAGCGCCGTTTTCGCCGGAGTCCAATTTTGCCTTCTTGCGTGAGCCTCATGTTGCCCCCAGTGCTGCGCGGGATCGGTAAACCGCACCCGTCATTATCCGAGACAGCAGCCCACCCGCCATGTCGGTTAGAATTGCGCCATTCCCAATCCGCGAGACGATCAACCGTGGCCGAAAGCAAAAAATACAATATTAATGTTAGCGTCAATACTGCGTATATCGCGGAGCAGAGCGACCCCGCAGCCGACCGCTACATATTCGCCTACACCGTCACCATTGCGAATACCGGCACGGAAGCGGCGCAGCTCATTTCACGCCATTGGGTGATTACCGATGCAGAAAATGTGACTCAGGAAGTAAAAGGTCTCGGCGTGGTTGGCGAGCAGCCCTTGCTGCGCCCGGGCGAGAGCTTCGAATACACCAGCGGCACGGCGATGGGCACGCCCGTTGGCACCATGCGCGGCAGCTACCAGATGGTGGCGGAAGACGGCAACAAATTTGAAGCGGAGATTCCAGCATTTACCTTGTCGATGCCACGGGTGCTGCATTGAGCCTATTTTTTCATCGTCCACCAGATGATAAACAGGAACAAACCCAGCGCCACGCCTGCCTCCAGCAATACCCACTTCAATGCAGAATCCATGCTTCACTCGAATGGTTAACTTGAGCCATCTTCACTTGTGATGTGTCTGCGTGCAAGCTTCCTGTTTTTTGCCCTGCTGCTGTCCGCTTGCGCGGTCAAGCCGCCACTGCCCACACCCCTACCCTCACCACCGCACCCCACGCCCGCGCCTCCGGGGCAACCCGCGACACCGTGGCTCGTCCCCACGCCTCAGGCCGTTCTGCCGGGATTGAAACCCGTGCCCTGG
Source organism: Thiobacillaceae bacterium (assembly GCA_043759395.1). GTDB lineage: Bacteria > Pseudomonadota > Gammaproteobacteria > Burkholderiales > Thiobacillaceae > Thiobacillus. The sequence continues at coordinate 1,473 of JAYVLR010000267.1, read as the reverse complement.
GCTGCCGTTCCTGACTGGCAAACCACGCCACTGGCAGAGTCGTGGAGCGCGTTTTTGCAAGGCTGCACGGTGCTGCAAAAACAGTCTGCCTGGCGCGGTGTATGTGAAGATGCCCGCCGTCTGGCCAACCCGAATGACGGGTCTGTACGCGCTTTCTTTCAGCGTAACTTTCAGGCTTATGAAAGCAGCAATGAAGACGGCACGACCGACGGTCTGGTCACTGGCTACTACGAACCGCTGATCAAAGGAAGCCGCACACAAACTGCTCGCGCGCGCTTTCCGATTTTGGCCGCGCCCGACGACCTGGTTGCGGTCGATCTGGCCAGCGTCTACCCGGAGCTGAAAAACCTGCGTCTGCGCGGCAAACTGGTGGGCAATAAAATCGTGCCGTACGCCGCCCGCCACGAGATTGAAAACAGCGCAATCGAAAATCAAAATCTCAAAGCCAAACCACTCGCGTGGGCGGAAGATGCGGTCGAATTGTTTTTCATGCAGATCCAGGGTTCAGGCCGCGTCGAACTGCCCGACGGCTCGCATTTGCGTTTGGGCTACGCCGACCAGAACGGTTATCCCTACAAATCCATTGGCAAGTTATTGGTCGAGCGCGGCGAACTCACCCTGGACAAAGCCTCCATGCAAAGCATCAAGGAATGGGGCATCAAGAACCCCGACAGGCTTCCAGACTTGCTGGCATCCAACCCGAGCTTTGTGTTTTTTCGCGAATTGCCGGACGGGCTGGCAGGCCCGATAGGCGCGTTAGGCGTGCCGGTTACAGCGGGGCGCTCGATTGCGATTGACCCGAAATTTATTCCGCTGGGCGCACCGGTTTTTCTCGCAACCACGTTGCCGAATAGCCCCGTCCTGCTCAACCGCCTGATGCTGGCGCAGGATTCCGGCGGCGCAATTCGCGGCGGCGTGCGTGCCGATTTCTTCTGGGGCTTCGGCAATGACGCAGGGGAGATGGCCGGCAAGATGAAGCAAAAAGGGAAAATGTGGGTCTTACTGCCCAAGGATTTTCCGCTGGTTTCCGCCCGGAACTAGCCGTCCTTCATAGTCAAACTGCACTTCGATCACAATCAGCGAGCGCACTGGCCGCCCCGCTTTTTTGGCCGGCGAGAAACGGGCATCGCGAAATGCCTCCAGCGCGGATCGATCAAACATACCGGGCGGACGTGCATCCATGATCTCGATGTCGCTGACCATTCCGGATTCCTCGATCTTCAATTTCAAATGAACGATGCCTGACACACGCTGGCGGTCTGCTTCTTCGGGGTAGCCAGGCACAATCTGCATCAGCGATTTGGGGTGCTCATCCACTTCACGCGCGGTGTAATAGTTAAGATCGACCGCGACAGGAATTCCCGGATGCGGCGATTCAGCACGCAGATGCGGTGTTTCTACACGCTCCAGCGCGGCCGCAGGCACAGGCGCGGGAACCGGGACGGGCAAGACCTCGACAGCCACCTGCGTTGC